>JAICKM010000456.1 GCA_025927935.1 Chloroflexia bacterium
ATTCGCTATCTGAACTTGCCGGTCGAACACGGCATCCTGGTCGTCTCGCTGGAGCCGGGCAGCCCCGCCGAACGCGCCGGGCTGCGCGAGGGCGATGTCATCATCGGCTACAACGATCAGCCCGTGGCGGGCATCGACGCCTTGCACCGGCTGCTGACCGACCAACTGGTGGGCGTGGACTCCACGCTGCACATCGTGCGCCGCACCGAGAAGCGGGATTTGCGCGTAGTGCCCACGGAGTCCCGCCCACAGGCTGGCGCGGGCTGAGCCGGCACCAAATCATATATGCGAGGGGCGGTCCGTCTTTGCAAGCGGGTCGCCCCTCTGTGCTAGAGGTAGAACTGCTTCCAGGCCGTCCACCAGTCGTCGGCCCGCGAGACCAGGCGGCGCGGGTCCACGATCTCGACGCCGCGCTTATTGCGGTACGGCTCCACCCGGTCTGGCGTGGCGACTTCGACCATTATCTCGCAGGGATTGCCGGGGTTGTACGGGGGCACGGCCTTGAGGTCGGCCAGGGTGCGCGCCGCCGCCTCCTCGATCATCTGGCGGGCGCGCACCGGCGGGATCTGCCGCGCAGTGTAGCGGCCCAACCCCTGCTTGACGGCCACCGTGGTCAGGCCGGCACCGAGCAGGGCGCGCGCCTCGTCGCAGGTGGCCTGGTCGCCGGTCACGAGCAGCACCGGGCAGTTCCAGGTGCCGCACAGCGCGGCGTTGATGCCCGTCTCGCCCACCAGCACGCCGTTGAACCAGAGATTGTGCCACGCCTCGCTCGACACGGTGTGGCTGAGCACGCCGTCGGGCGTGCCCGCCCGCGCGTGCATACCGATGAACAGTGCCGCGTCGCAGCCCGCCTCCAGCGCGCCGGTGTAGCCGGTCCAGCTTTGCTGCACCACCCATTCGCAGCCGGGGTCCAGCATCTCCGGCACCAGGCTGTTAAAGGTCCACCCGCCCCCGGCACCATGGCAGTCCATCACGATGATCTCGGTCGCGCCCCCGGCCCGCGCGCCGCGCACCGCCGCGTTGATCTCTTCGGTATACAGCCGCCGGCACTCTTCGTACAGCGGCTCCCCGCCGTTGACCTGCTGCCACTTAACGACGCCGGAGACGCCTTCCATATCGCTGATAATGTGAACGCGCATGTGCTCCTCCCATATAAACCCGATAAAACGGCTATCCGGCCTCAGCCGCCTGTCCCCTACCCCGTGTCACTCTGGGCACAGCGAAGAGTCTCGTCTCTTCGCCTACAAGACGGAGATTCTTCGCTGCGCTCAGAATGACTGATCCTGGTGGACCAGCGACGCAGCCGCCTATCACCCATCCGGTGTCACTCTGAGTGCAGTGAAGAGTCTCGTTGTTTCACCGACAAGACGGAGATTCTTCGCTGCGCTCAGAATGACTGATCCCGGCGGGGCGCAGCGCCCGGCACCGCACGCGCGCCCCGCCCGCGCTGGGTTCCGCGTAGACAGCAGGCGCGAACAGGCGGATATGATAGCTTGCGAGAAAGCGGAAAGCAAACAGGGCCGGCACCGGCGGGCCGCGCCCCGGAGAGCGCGGCCCCGGCGACTACATCCCTTCTGGGACGCTGGGGATGAACAGTTGGTCGCCCGGCTGGATGTTCTTCGGGTCGTCAAGCTGGTTCAGCCGGGTGAGATCGTCCACGGTCGAACCCAGGCGCAGGGCGATGTCGGCGAGCGACTCGCCGGTCTGCACAATATAGGTGGTCATCTCGGCGCCGCGCGCCACCGGCTGCCCGGTGGGGCCGACGGGGGTGGTGCCGCCCGGCCCGGTCGCGGGGATGCGTAACTCGCGGCCCACCTCCAGATGCTCCGGGTCCTGGAGATAATTCAGCGTCGCCAGGGCATCGACGGAGGTGTGGTAGCGCTCGGCAATGGCCGCCAGGGTGTCACCCGGCTGGACGGCATAGGTGAACTCGTCCCCGGTGGGATTATCGCGTTGGCTGGCTACGCTAGCCATGAAACAGACTCCTTTCGCGCGGGCTGGACGCCGGCCCAGTCGCATCCCGGCGGGCCGGAGTGGCAAATTGCCGCGCCGTTAGCCCCGCCACACATAGGGTTGTGCTTTTAGAACGGACGCCGGGGCCGGCGTATCACGGCGGTTGCCGGCCCATCCAGGAGCGCAGGCGACGACGGCACGCCGGTTCGCGCTCGGTAGCCTCCCGTCGAACCTTACCGTCAGTTATACAAATTGTAGGCTGCGCAAGGCGTGTTTCTGACAGGATAGCAAGGTTTTTCGCTAGGCAGGAGGGCGGGGGCATGGTATAGTTTGAGTAGTAGCGGGGGTTCCGGCCCGATATGGCGCCGGGCATACCGCGACCCGCCGGATGGGCGCCTCGGAACGGATTCGAGACAGGTGGGCGGGGCGCAGGCATGATCGATCACGACGCTACCAACCTCCAGTTGGCCGGAGGAGGGTCTATGAGTGAATTGACCGGGAAGACGGTAGGCCGCTACCAGATCCTGGAACGTGTGGGCCGGGGCGGCATGGCCGAGGTCTATAAAGCCTACCAGCCGGCGCTGGACCGCTTTGTCGCCATCAAGGTCCTGAATCCCTTTCTGTTCGACGACGCGCGCAGCCGCGAACGCTTCCGCCGCGAAGCGCGCGCCGTCGCCGCGCTGCGCCACCCCAACATCGTGCAGGTCTTCGACATCGACACCGAAGACGATATCCACTTCATGGTCATGGAGTATATCGAGGGGCCGAGCCTGAAGGCGCTGCTGGAAGAGCACAGCCAGGCCGGGGCCGCGCTGAGCCTCGACCAGATCGGCGAAGTGGTCAGCGCCATCGGCGGCGCCCTGGGCCACGCGCACCGCCAGGGCCTGATCCACCGCGATATCAAGCCGCACAACATCATGTTCCTGCCCGACGGCCAACCGCTGCTGGCCGATTTCGGCATCGCGCAGATCATCGGCGCGCACGTCAGCGCGAGCGGGCTGCTGGCGGGCACCCCCGCCTACATGAGTCCGGAGCAGGGCCGCAGCGAGCCGCTGGACCCGCGCACCGATATCTACACGCTGGGCGTCGTGCTCTACGAGATGACCACCGGCCAGTTGCCCTACGACGCCGACACGCCGTTCGCCGTGATCCTGAAGCATATCAACGAGCCGGTGCCCGCGCCCCGCAGCGTGAACCCGACTATCGCTCCAGGGCTGGAGCGCGTGATTCTCAAGGCCATGGCGAAGACGCGGGCGCACCGCTTCCAGACCGCCGACGAAATGGTGCGCGCCACGCAGGACGCGCTGGACGAAGCGCGAACCGCGGCGACCCATGTGCATGTCCCGCGCAGCACCGGGTGGGTCATGCCCGTGCCCGCCGTGGCCGATCCGGCCACGGCGCAACTGCCGCTGCCGCGCCCGCTGCACCTGGCGCCCGCGCCGCTGACCGCCGATCTCGGCCCGGTGCCGGCATCCTTCGAGGACACGCTGCATGCCACCCTGTTCGATATCGGTGTGGCCGCTTATGAGCGCGGGGAATGGGCCGAGGCGGGCAGCCTGCTGGCCGAGGTCGTGCGCCGCCGGCCCGATTATGCGCGGGGTGGGCAACCGGCCGCCATGCTGCTGGCCCAGGCGGTGGGCCGCCGGCCCGACTACACGCGGCCCGCGCCGGACGCCGGCCCGCAGCCGTTCGACCGCACCGAGCAAGCGGCGAACATCCCCCCCACCGCGACCGCCACACTGCCGGTGGATTACCCGCCCACGCACACCAGCATCGCGGAGACCATGCCGGTGCCCCTTGCCCTGGGCACCGGCATGGTGGCGCAACTCACCGGCATGATCAGCCCGCTGCCGCCGCCCGAGCAGCCGGTCGCGCCGCCCGCCATACGGCAAGACGCCTCCGCTACGCCGCTAGAGCAGCCTGCGCCGGCGGCTGAACGCGCGGCAGCGCCGCGCCACCCGGCGGCCACGCCGGCCCAATGGCTGGCCCCGGCACGGCGGCGGCCCTCCCGGCTCCTGGCGGTGCCGGCCCTGGTCGTCTGCGCGCTGCTCAGCGCCTACGGGTGGAACAGCCTGGGGGCCGATCCGGCCAGGCCCCCGGTCGCCACCCCGGCCCCGCTGAGTACGTCGTTGTCCGCGCGGGTCGCTCCCGCCGCGCCCCAAGGCGATAGCCGCCTGGCCGTGCCCCTGAGCACGCCGGTCCCACCCGCCCGCGAGGTGGCCCTGGCCCGCGCCCGGATCACGCTGCTGACGCAGGCGGGGGAAGCCGATCTGGTCCCGACGGCCACCACGAATCTGAAGGCGGCGCTCGGCCACCAGGCCCTGGCCGTCCGCCAGGCCCGCGCCCACGCCGCGCTCCTGGCCCGCGCCGGCGAAACGCTCACGCCGGAGGCGGCGTCCGCACCTGCCGCCGCCGCGGAGGAGGCCGATAGCGCCCCCGCTCCGTTAGGCGGCACCCCCACCGCCCAGCGCCAGTAGCGGCCACGTCGCCGGGCGGCTGCGTCACGCGATGGGCGCGGTGCAGCCGCCCGGCGTTCGTCTCGCCGGCAAGCAATCCCCCACCGGCGATACCCCTCCCCAGCAGGACCAATAGGCTATTGTCCGGCCCTGGCGGAGTTCGCTATACTCAGCGCGAGGGTCCACGATCACGCAACGACCAGCAGCGGAGGGATATGCGCGGCATGATGCAGCAACGGAGATGGGGGATCGGCCTGGCGATCCTGGCCCTGATGATGGTGGCGAGTGGCGGGGCGGCGCAGGCCGGGCCGAAACCGCCCGCCGCAGCGCCGCCTCCGGCGGCCGTGCGCCCGGCGGGGCCGTCCGGGGGGCTGCCCGCGGCGCTGCCGCAGACTTTCTGGCTCGGCGTCGCCAGCCAGCCCGACGGCCTGGACTGGATGACCGGTTCGGGCGTGCCCTGGAACGCGCGCTACCAGTACCTGACGGGCGGCGTGAACACCGGCCACGGCTGGAGCACCTGGAACACCCCGGCGGGCGAGTTTGCCCGCTACTACCTGGAGGCCAGCGCCAGCGCCCACTACCTGCCGGTCTTCACGTACTATCAACTGTTATCGTCGAGTCCCGCCGTGGGCGGCAGCGAACCGGAGCGCGACTTCAACAACCTGAACAACCCGGCGACGATGGCCGCCTACTATGCCGACTTCCAACTCCTGCTGACCAAAGTGGCCGCCTTCGGGCGCCCCGCGCTCATCCATGTGGAACCCGACCTGTGGGGCTTTATGCAGCAGCGGGTGGCCGGCACGACCAACTCCGCGGCGGATGTACCGGCGTCTGTGGCCTCGTCGGGCTACGGCGCCGTGGCGGGCTATCCCAACACAGTGCAAGGGTTTGCCCAGGCGCTACTCCACCTGCGCGATACCATCGCCCCCAACGCGCTGCTGGCAATCCACGCCTCGGACTGGGGCTGGGGCGGCGCCGACATCGGCATCAGCACCGATCCGACCCTGGACGCCACGGCCGCCGGCAGCAAAGTCGGCGCGTTCCTGCGCACGGCGGGGCTGGCGGGCAATCCGGCAGGCACCTCATCGTGGGACCTGGTCTTCACCGATCTCTCGGACCGCGACGCCGGATGGTACCAATTGGTGGCGGGGGACGGCGGCGCGCACTGGTGGGACCTCAGCAACCAGACCTTCCCCAACTTCGACCGCTACCGGACCTATGTGGCCGCGCTGAACGCCGCGACCGGGCGGCGCATCGTGCTCTGGCAGTTGCCCATCGGCAACACGCTCATGCGGAGCTGCGACAACACTACCGGGCACTACCAGGACAACCGGGTGCAGGGCCTGCTGGGCAACAACGGGGCGGCGCTGCCTGCCTGGATCGCCGCGGGCGTGGTGGGGCTGCTCTGGGGCGCGGGCGAGTGGGACACCACGATGAACGTCGACGCCCGCGGCGACGGCGTAACCAACCCGGCGCCGATCAACGGCAACACGGGCC
>JAICKM010000722.1 GCA_025927935.1 Chloroflexia bacterium
GAAGACCAGGAACACCGCGCGGAACATGTAGAAAGCCGTCAGCAGCGCCGTCACGATGCCGATGGCCCACAGCGCGTACTGGCCCTGGTCCCAGGTCGCGGCCAGGATGGCGTCCTTGCTGAAGAACCCGGCGAAGGGCGGCACCCCGCTGATCGCGAGCGCACCGCTGCCGAAGGCGATCCCGGCGAAGCGCAGGCGGCCCCAGAGCTTGCCCATGCGCCACATGTCCTGCTCCCCGGCCAGCGCGTGGATCACCAGGCCCGCCGCCAGGAACAGGCACGCCTTGAAGAAGGCATGGGTCATCAGGTGGAAGATGGCCGCGCCGCCCGCGTGCAGGCCCGCGGCCATGAACATGTAGCCCAACTGGCTGACCGTCGAATAGGCCAGCACGCGCTTGATGTCGGTTTGGACAATCGCCACCGTCGCCGCGAACAGCGCCGTGATCGCGCCCACCCAGGCCAACGCTTCGGGCACGCCGCCCGCCAGCAGGAACAGCGGCTGCGAGCGCACCACCAGGTAGACGCCCGCCGTCACCATTGTCGCGGCGTGGATCAGGGCGCTCACCGGCGTCGGGCCTTCCATCGCGTCGGGCAGCCAGACATAGAGCGGCCCCTGCGCCGATTTAGCCGCCGCTCCCACGAACAGGCAGGCGCAGATCAGGATGAAATCGCCCCGCGCCGCGTCGGAAAACCGCGCGCTCGCCAGCGGCGTCAGCACTCCGTCGAAGGCGACCGAGCCGAAGCGCGTGAACATCACGAAAATCGCCAGCATGATCGCCGCGTCGCCCAGCACGTTGACCACGAGCGCCTTGCGCGCCGCCAGCACCGCCGCGGGCTTGGTGAACCAGAACCCGATCAGCAGGAACGAGGCGAGACCCACGTTAGCCCAGCCGATCAGTAGCAGCAGGTAATTGTCGGCGGCCACCAGCAGGCACATGGCGAAGACGAACAGGTTGAGATAGGCGAAGTAGCGCCGCAAGCCGGGGTCGTCGGCCATGTAGCCCGCCGAGTAGACGTGGATCAGGAACGACACGCCCGTAACCACCAGCAACATGACCAGCGACAGCCGGTCGGCGCGGAAAGCGATCTCCACCGGGGCCAACCCGCTGCCCAGCGGCGACCACGTATAGAGCACGCTGCGCGCGACGGCCTGGTCGCCCAGCCCGATTGCCATCAGCAGCGCGGCGACAAACGCGCCGCCCACCGCCGTCGAAGCGATCCCGGCGATCAGCCCCCGCGACCACGTCCGCGCCATAGGCAGCAGCCCCAGCACCAGGAACCCGATCAGGGGCAGCAACGGCACCCAACTAATGAGCGAAACCAACTCTCTCTAACCTCGCAACTCGTCAATATCGTCGATGTCCACGCGGGCGCGCGGGCGGAACAGGGCGATGATGATGCCCAGGCCCACCACCGCCTCGGCGGCGGCCACCGTCATCACCAGGAAGGTGAAAATCTGCCCGTCACCGTTGTTCCTGAGCGACGAAAAGCTCAGGAAGGCCAGGTTCACGCCGTTCAGCATCAGCTCAATCGACATGAACATCACTAGCGGGTTGCGCCGCAGCACCACGCCGATCACGCCGATGGTGAACAGCAGAGCGCTCAGGATTATCCAGAAAGCCGGGTCGCCGATCATCGGGACTGCTCCCCTTCCTGGGCCGGGGCGCTCCCGGTGGCCGGCAGGCGGCGGCGGCCCACATCGGCGCCCAGGTCGCGCCGCGAGATCACCACCGCGCCCAGCAAGGCCACCAGCAGGATAAACGAGGTCAACTCGAACGGGTAGACGAACTGCTCGAACAGCGCCGTGCCGAAGCCTGTCACGCTGCCGTTGTCATGGCTCGCCGGGACGCCGCCGGGCAGGCTCGCCACCAGCGGGCTGATCGAGCGGGCCAGCAAAAAGATGAGCATCGCGCCGAGAATGGCCCCCAGGCCAATCGCCAGCCCGCGTTGCAGGCGGTGCGGGTCCCGCTCGATCTGCTCACCCCCGGGGTTCAGCAGCGTAATGGCGAACAAGAACAGCACGACGATGGCCCCGGCGTAGATCAGCACCTGCGCGGCGGCCAGGAAGATGGCGTGGATCAACAGGAAACAGATCGCCAGCCCGAACAGGTTGACGATCAGGAACAGCGCGCTATAGATCGCGCTGCGCGCCAGCACCACGCCCAGCGCCGACCCGACAACCACCGCGGCCAGCAGCAGCAACGCACCTTGCTCGATCATCGGTCTTCGGTCCCCGCCGTCGTGGGCAGGTTGGCCTTGCCCACCGCCGCCGCCGTCGCCACCGTGCCGTCAAACGCGCGGCGGTCCTCCGGCAGCACCAGGTCCTCGGCGAGCGCGGTCGCGGGAGACGGCGCGGTGGCCGCCCACGCCAGGATCGAGCCGCGCGTGGATTGGCCCAGCGGTTCCAGCAACATCTCCTTGCTGTAGACCATGCCCCGGCGCGTCAACGAGACCAGTTCGGTCTGCTTTTCCAGCGTGACCGCGCCGGTCGGGCAGGCTTGCTCGCAGGCGCCGCAGAAGATGCAGCGCAGCATATCGATCTCGTAGACCTTCGCGTAGCGCTCACCCGGCGACACCGGCTGGGCCGGATCGTTTTCCTCGGCCTCGATGTAGATGGCGTTGGCCGGGCACGCCGCCGAGCAGAGCATACAGCCGATGCAGCGCTCCTTGCCGTCTTCGTAGCGGTGCAGCACATGACGACCCCGCGTGCGCGGCGGCTGGGGCCGGTGCTCTTCGGGATACGAAACCGTATCGGGCTTCTTCAGCATGTGGCCGAAGGTGATGCCCAACCCTTTGACGATGTCGATGATTGCCGCCATACGTTACCCCCAGAAGACCACGGCCACCGCGGTCACGACCACATTCAGCACCGCCAGCGGCAACAAGACCAACCAGCCGAAGCGCATCAGTTGGTCGTAGCGCAGGCGCGGCAGCGTGGCCCGCAGCCAGATATAGACAAACAACAGCGCCGCGACTTTGATCAGGAACCACCACGGCCCCGGCGCGAACGGCCCCCACCACCCGCCCAAAAACAGCGTCGTGGCGATGGCCGACACGGTGATCATGTTTATGTACTCGGCCATGAAATAGAGCGTGAAGCGCAGGCCGCTGTACTCGGTATGGTACCCGGCCACCAGTTCCTGCTCCGCTTCGGGCAGGTCGAACGGCGCGCGGTTGGTCTCGGCGATCCCGGCGATGAAATAGACAATGGCGCCCAGCGCCTGCGGGATCAGGAACCAGACCTGCTTCTGCGCGTCCACGATCTGCGTCAGGCTCAGCGTCCCGGCCATCATCACCACGCCCAGTACCGACAGGCCCAGGCTTAGCTCATACGAGATCATCTGCGCCGACGACCGGATCGCGCCGATCAGCGAGTACTTGTTGCCCGACGCCCAGCCACCCAGCACAATCCCATAGATGCCCAGCGACGTAATCGCCAGAATATACAGGATACCGATGCTGACATCGGCCAGCCAGGGCTGGACCGTCCGGTCTCCCACGTCAAACGCGGGGCCGACCGGGATCACGGCGAAGCTGAGGAAGGCAACCACGCCGGAGATAGCCGGCGCGATCCAGTAGAGCGGCAGCACGGCATCGCGCGGCGTCAGTTGCTCCTTCAGCACCAGCTTGACCCCGTCGGCAATTGGCTGGAACA
>JAICKM010000664.1 GCA_025927935.1 Chloroflexia bacterium
AGCCAGCCATGGTCGAAGAGTATGCCGCCCGTTTCCAGAGCTACGGCACCCATGGGTGAGCGAGACGTAATCCCGAATCGGCGTAATAGCGCTTCCCCGCTCTCACGGTTACCTTCCAGCACCTCCACCGAGTGCCGAGCGCTACCCAGCCATTGCTGAACCAGCGGCCATGCCGAGTCGCCACTCGATGACTCCGGTGAGAAAACCTCATTCTCCAAGATAAGCTCTCCCCTGTTCTACGTTGCTATTCAGCATTCGTCAAGTCCGGTACGGTCCGAAGAAGCGGTGGACCAGTTCCGGGTCGTATCGCGGGATCACGGCGTTGATTGTGCCGGTGGCGATGGCGTCGAGCATCGCCGGGAGTTGCTTGCAGAGCACATCGGCGATGAACTGCGTGCGCGGCTCCTGCACATCGGGCGAGACGATCTGGTCGCGCAGGCCGGTCAGCACGCCGGGCAGAGCATCTTCCGCCGCCAGCCAGCCGGGCAGTTCCAGGCGCAGCGCGTTGCCCCATTCGTGGGGCCGGTAGTAGACCACGTGCAAGTCCTCATACGCCTGGTCGATCTCGTCGCGCTGGCGGCGGGTCCAGCCCAGTTGGCCCGGCTCCCGCGCGTACCAGGCGCCGCCGCCGACGCGCGTGTCGGTGTCTTCCATCAGGCGCAGGGGCGCGGTGTATTCGCCCGGCTGCAAGACGACCGAAAACAGCCAGCGATCATTGGTGGCCGGGACGCCGGAGCCATCGGGCGCGGGCGCCCCATAGACGGCGCTGACGAAGCGGCGCGAGACAGTCTGCTTCGAGTTGGCGACCACGCAGCCGCGCACCAGCATCTCCTCCAGCACGCCGTCGCGGAAGAAAGGCTCCAGGTGCGGCAACAGCGGCCCCCAGAGATCCGTCCGGCTGCGCGTGCTGTCGCACAGGTCGAGCATCCGGTTAATCGCTTGCAGGGCGCTCCAGTACGAGCCGTCCAGCAGCAAGAGGCAATCGGGCGTCGCGCCGCGCAGTAGGGTGATCTCGAAGATGGTGCGCAGCCCGGCCAGGGCCAGGTCGAGTTCGGGGTAATGCGGCAGATTCTCGGCCAGCAAGCGGTGATCAGGCCGCCCGTCGGGGTCCACGCGGATGGCGCACACCCCGGTAAAGGCGGTGCCCAGCGTCTCGACGGCGTAATGGCTGCCGTCCACCGCGCCGATGGGGATAGGCGTAGCGGGGGGCAGGGCGCGGATCAGGCCGGGGAAAATGGCGAGTAGACGGGCGCGCACGCCATCCAGATCGGGGCTGATGCGGTCGAGGGTGGCCTGGCAGCGCGCGGCGCAGCCTTCGATGGTGGCGACCATCGAGGTAACGAGGTCGAACGGCAGCGTCAGGTCGGACTCGTGCGCCATAAGGGATGCTCCTGGCCCGCGCCCGGCGCGGGGGGATCGGCGGCCGGCTATACATAATTATAGAACGAGTGTGCGAGTCCGTCAATGCCGCCAGGCCGGGCGTGGTGGGAACGGAACCGGGTTCCCGCCCAATGGTTATACTACTGTGGATCCCGCGTCCCACCACAGGTGTTTTCGCGCGGGCGCTCTCGCCCTTGCTTGCCATGAGCAGCTTTCATATGGTATGCTTGGCACCGAGTGTCTCGAAAATCCAGCAAGCGGAGGAGTATTATATTGAAAGGGTTGATCCTGAGCGGCGGGAAGGGCACGCGGTTGCGCCCGATTACGTATACCAGCGCCAAGCAACTGGTGCCCGTCGCCAATAAGCCGGTGCTTTTCTATGGCATCGAGTACATGGTCGAAGCGGGCATCAGGGACATCGGGATTGTCGTCGGCGACACCCGCGAGGAGATCAAGAACGCCGTCGGCACCGGCGAGCGCTGGGGCGCCAACATCACCTATATCCCCCAGGAAGCCCCCCTCGGCCTGGCCCACGCGGTGAAGATCGCCGAGCCGTTTCTCGGTAACGACCAGTTCGTCATGTACCTCGGTGACAATATGATCGAAGGCGGCTTCGCGGCCTTTGTGAACGAGTACGTGGAGGGCGGTTACAACTGCGAAGTGCTGCTCAAGCGCGTGCCCAATCCCCAGCAGTATGGCGTGGCGGTGGTCGAAGGCGGCCGGGTGCTGCGCCTGGTCGAGAAACCCCGCGAGCCGATTAGCGACCTGGCCCTCGTGGGCGTCTATATGTTCGACTCGAACGTATTCGAGGCTGTGAACAACATCAAGCCCTCGGGCCGTGGCGAACTGGAGATTACCGACGCCATCCAGTATTTGCTCGATCACGGGCAGAGCATCCACGCCCATGAACTCGACGGATGGTGGTTCGATACCGGCAAGATGGAAGACATGCTGGAAGTGAACCGCCTGGTGCTCGACAGCCTGGAACCCTGCGTCCAGGGCTACGCGGACTCGGAGTCGCAGATCCTGGGCAAGGTCACGCTTGCCAAGACCGCCGAGGTGATCAACTCAGTCATCCGCGGACCGGTCATCATTGGCGAGCACACGCGGATCGTCAATTCCTACATCGGGCCGTTCACAGCCATCCACTACGGCTGCACCGTCACCAACAGCGAGATTGAGCACTCCATTATTCTAGAGAACTCCCAGTTGCTGGACCTGCCGGGCCGCCTCGAAAACAGCCTGATTGGCCGCAACGTCGAAATCGGCCGCTCCCCGATCAAGCCCAAAGCCTATAAGATGATCCTCGGCGATCACAGCAAAGTAGGAGTGCTCTAATGAAGAACTTGCTGATCACCGGCGGCGCCGGCTTTATCGGCAGCAACTTCGTCCGCATGGTGCTGGATAAGTATCCCGATTATCACCTCACCGTCTACGACAAGCTGACCTACGCCGGCAATCTCGACAATCTACAGGACGTTAAGGACAACCCGCGCTACAGCTTCGTCCATGGCGACATCGGCGATGCGGCGCTGGTCGAAGACACGCTGCGCGAGCACAGCATCGACACCATCGTCAACTTCGCCGCCGAGACCCACGTGGATCGCTCCATCCAGGAGCCGGGCAGCTTTATCCAGACCGATGTGTACGGCACTTACGTGCTGCTCGAAGCGACGCGCAAGCTGGGCCTGGAGCGCATGTTGCAGGTCTCGACCGACGAAATCTACGGCAGCGTGCCGGAGGGATCGTCCACGGAGCGCGACAACTACGACCCGCGCAGCCCCTACTCGGCCAGCAAGGCGGGCGGCGAACTGATGTGCCACGCCTATTTCGAGACGTTCCACACGCCGGTCGTCATCACCCGCGGCTCGAACAACTACGGTCCCTACCAGTACCCGGAGAAGCTGATCCCGCTGTTCATCACCAACCTGCTCGACGGCAAGCCGGTGCCGGTCTACGGCGACGGCATGAACGTGCGCGACTGGATCTACGTGCTCGATCACTGCTCCGGCATCGACGCGGTGCTACACCAGGGTGTGCTGGGCGAGGCGTATAACGTCGGCGGCGGCAACGAAAAGCCGAACATCGAGATCACCAAGCTGCTGCTGGACCTGACCGGCCGCGGCCCCGACATGATTACCTACGTCGCCGACCGGCCCGGCCACGACCGCCGCTACAGCCTGGACACGAGCAAGCTCCGCGCGCTGGGCTGGGCGCCGGCCCACTCCTTTGAAGAGTCGATGCGCGCGACGGTGGACTGGTATCGCGACAACCGCTGGTGGTGGGAGAAGATCAAGTCTGGCGAGTACAGCGAGTATTACCACAAGCAGTACGGCCAGCGCGAGGTGCTCAGCCGCCCCTAGCGAGTGCTGAGTGCTGCGTGCTGAGTGACAATGAGAGTAGAAAGTGCAGCCGGGGCGGGTGATTTACCCGCCCCGGTCCTTTTTGTCGCTACGAACGTCACCTGGCGTCGAAGACGGCATCCACCGGGATCGCGACTTCCGGCAAGAGCACGGAGGTGGCCTGGGCGCCCCGGCGGAAGACGCCGAGCTCGATTTACTGCGCGCCCGCCAGACGCAACACCGTGATCGATTCTGTGAGCGGGTTCACAATCCAGTATTCGGGGATGCCCCCTTCGGCGTAGTCCACCCGCTTG
>JAICKM010000268.1 GCA_025927935.1 Chloroflexia bacterium
GGTTCCGCCTGTTGATTATCCTGATCTGCTACAGCATCGTCATCTGCACGCTGAACCGCTGGGGGCCGACCCTCCGGCTAATCAATCCGCAGACGGTGCGTAGCAGCGAGAGCTTCGTGCGTAACCTGAGCGAACGCGCGCAGTTTACCGGCGTGCCGCTGGCGCCCGCCGCCGCGGCTGACGCACTGGGCGCTGCGCTCAAGCGCAGCCGCTATCGTCTCCTGCGCGATCATGACGGCGACACCTATTATATCTACGCCGACCGTGACCGCTGGTCCAAGATGGTGACTTTCGGCAGCCACGCTGCGCTGGTGATGCTGATCATCACCGCCGCCGGGCTGACTCAGGTGGGCTGGCGTGAGCAATCGGTGTTCTTTGGGCCGAATGTGCCCGTGGCGATGGGCCACGGCACCGATTTCACCGTGCGCCAGAGCAACTTCCGCATCGAGAACTTTCCCGGCACGACGGATGTCAAGGAGTACTGGTGCGACCTGACGATCAACAAAAACGGGCAGGATGTGCTGCACAAGACGATCCGTGTCAACGATCCGCTGCGCTACGATAATATCAATTTCTTCCTCGTGCAATACCAGCAGGTGGCGACGGTGCGCGCCATCGACAAGTCGGGCAGCGCCCTGCCGATGAATAAGATGGGCCAGAACGGGCCGATCACGACGACCACGGAAGTGGCGTTGCAGCCGATGCTGTTGTCGTTCCAGATGACCGACAACGACAACCTGCCGATGGACCTGGTGCAGGTGAAGCGACCGGGCAAGGACACCGTCACCCTGCAGGTCAGCAACTACACCAGCACGCCGCGCGGTGACAACGAGAACCCGCCGCTCTTCGTGCGCGCCTTTATCGGCAAGAACTTCGACCAGATCCTCTACAACGATTTCATCCCGCGCCAGGGGCCGCTGATTATCCCGGAGATCCCCGATATCGCCTTCGACTTCAAGAAGGATACGGCCACGATCATGGAGGTCGCCGAGGATTACGGCCTGACCCCGGTCGCCGTCTGGTTCGTCATTATGACCGCCGGTTTCGCGTTGTCTCTGTATATCACCTTCGTCCGCTGCTGGGCGCGGATCACGCCCAATGCGGCCAATCCCGCGCAGTGTGATGTGTTGCTAGGCGGGCTGGCCGAGAAGAACAAAGTCACCTTTGAGGGAGAGTTTGAGAAACTGGCCTTGCGTGTCCGCGATTACCTTGCCCGCCAGGTAGACACGGCCCCCGCCCCGCAGCCTACGCCGGAGATCCCACCAGGATTGGAGTCTTAACACGATGGAAGAAGCAGTGTTTGGTTTCAACGAGTGGACCTTGACGACCGCGTCGTGGGTCTTTTATTTCCTCGCGCTGTTGTCGTTCATTGGGCTGCTGGTTGCCCAGGCGACGCAGCTTTCGCGGCAGCGGATTCTGGCGCGCGAGGCCGTGGAGTTCGGCGGCGTGCAGCCGATGTTCGCCGGGGCGACCGGCGCCGGGCCGGCCACGCTGGCCGCGCCGGTTATGGGGCGCAGCCGCGGCACAACCGCTGCGGCGGATACGGCTGCCGTACCGATGGGTAATACCGCGCGCATCTTCGGCCGGGCGGGCCTGGCCTTGACTATCGCAGGGTGGGCCACGCTGGGGATCGCCCTGGTGATGCGCGCTGTGCATAGCGGCCATATTCCCTATATGAGCCTATACGAGATCTGCCTGATGTTCACCTTCGGCATCTCGACGGCGTACCTGCTGATCGGCGAACTCTGGCTCAAGGCGCGCAGCATCGGCGCCTTCGCGCTGCTCTTCGTCTACCTGATCCAGTCGTATGCGCTGCTGCTGATCCCGCCCGACCTGAAGACGGCCCGCCCGCTGGTGCCTGCGCTCCAGTCTAGCTGGCTGCCCGTCCATGTGTCGATGGCGATTGTCGCCTATAGCTGCTTCGCCGTCGCGGCGGGCGCCGCGATCATGTACCTGCTGAAGTATCACGAGGTCGGTAGCTGGACGCGGGCGTTGCCCTCGCTGGCGGCCATCGACGAATTCATGTTCCGCGCTGTTACCGTCGGCTTCCCGTTCCAGACGTTGCTGCTGATCACCGGCGCCTACTGGGCGCAGACGGCCTGGTCGAAAGCCTGGAGTTGGGACCCCAAGGAAGTCTGGGCGCTGATCACGTGGCTGGCCTACGCCGCCTTCCTCCATGTGCGCGTGCAGCGCGGCTGGCGTGGCACGACGATGGCCTGGATGGCCCTGACCGGGTTCGCCGTGGTGATGATCACCTTTATCGGCGTGAACTACCTGGTAAGCTGGTTCCAACTGGACAGTATGCACGCCTACGCGGGCGACATGCCGGGCTTCCTGGGCTTCGGCATCTTCGGCGTGGTGCTGGTGCTGTTGCTGGGCAGCATCATGTACGGCGAAATGCGCCGCCGCCGCATCGCCGCCGCGGGCCGCGCCCGCCACGCCGCGCGCCAGGCCGAGTCCACTGCCGAGTCGCCCGCCTCCGCCGGCAACTGATCCTATTTGCACCGTCTACGAGTCCGCCCAACCGGCGGACTCGTTTTGTTTCACGGCCTAGCTGAGCCGTTACAGGCCGGAAAGGTAAGGCTCGATGCCCATTGGAACCATGCACATGATGAGCCGGGGGCTGGGGCGTCCCACACCCTATACCATAATCCTGCCCGAACCCGACCTAGGGCCGGGCCCGTACCCGGTGCTGTTGCAACTGCACGGCAAGTGGGACGATTATCAGTCGTGGCTGGTCAAGTCCCGCCTGGCGAGCCATGTCGAAAAGCTGCCGCTGATCGTGGTGCTGCCGGATGGCGGCAATTTCTGGTGGAGCAACGTGGGCGCGTATCTGGGCTATGAGGATTATCTAACCCAGGACCTGCGGGCACACATCACCGGCACCTACCCGGTGCGGCCCGGTCCCTGGGCGTTGGGCGGGCTGTCGATGGGCGGATTCGGCTCGCTGCACCTGGCCCTCAAGCACCCGGAGCTATATTGCTCGGTGTTCGCGCACTCCAGCGCCATCCCGACGGCTTCCGTGCTACAGGAGTGGGAGCCGCAACTATCCGCCGCGACGGTGGCCGATATGGATTGCTACCGCCTGGCCGCTGAGGCGGATACGGCCCGGCTGCCCGTGCTGAGCTTTGACTGCGGTACAGACGATGGCTTGATCGACCAGAACCGGCAATTCCATGCCCGCCTCGACAGGCTGGGCATCGCACACAATTACACCGAGCATCCTGGCGGCCATACCTGGGACTACTGGGATCTGCATGTGCAGACCGCGTTGCAGCAGCACGCGCGGGTATTGGACCTGCACCCCCCCATCTCAGCGGGAGCCGCTGAGACTCCAGATGCCGGCAATGTGACCGGGGAGCGTTAGATCGATGGTGGCCGCGTAGTCCACGGCGTGCAGGATCCCGCGGGCGTCGATGTAGAGCAGGAGCGTGCCGTCAGGTGTGGCCGCGCTGGTGGATAGCGCACCGCCCGCCGCCGTGCCGAGGTAGATCGGGTGGAGCGGCGGGATGCCGCCCGGCGACAGGTCGGTGGTCCGCACATCTAAACTGTAGAGCGCGCCGGGTGCGTCCTCCACGAGTCCCAGCGTCCGGTAGACCAGCTTTTCGCCGCCTGGCACGAACCGGAGGACCGCGCCCGCCCGGAACACGGCGCTGTTCAAGACCAGCGGTGCCGTATCGGCGGCCAGCCGTTGTAACACCAGGCGAGCGTCGTCCTTGTCCGTGACGACGTAGGCCAGCCAGGCCCCGTTATCCGAGATTGCCCAGGCGTCGATCTGGTCGGGCGCCGGTCCGCTCCAGATGGTGGTTTCCATGCCGCTGGTCAGGTTACGCACGATGAGTGTCATGAGTCGGTCATCGCGTACCGCGATCAGGATGTCGTCCGTCGCGCCGTCGGGGCCGGGGACGAAGCCGGCGGTCGTCTCGGGCGGCTGCACATGGGCGGTGATCGTGCTGCGCAGGAGGTCAACGCGCCGGTAACGCGGACTACTCACCCCGCCGGCAGCGAGGTGGGCAAGATAGAGGCTGCGGGTCAGCGCCGTGGTGAACGAGCCGTCTTGCACGGAAAAGAGCAAGTAGCGCCCGTCGGGGCTGAAGGCGGCCGATGTCAGCCAGCCGGGGATGACTTCGTCGACCACCGGTTCCGCGCCAGGCCGGGTCACGGTGATGTGGCTGGTGGGATCCAGATCCGTAGGCGGCGCAACCAGCAACGCGAGGCCGGTGGCTTCATTGGTCGTCAGAACATAACGCCATTGCCGCGACACCGTGATCGGCTCGACGCTTCCACCCGCGAACCGGTAAAAGGTGAGCAGGCGGTCGGACAGGCTGTCGTCGCGCGGGTACGTCTTCCAGTAGAGTCCGTCGGGCGCGAACATCCCGTCGCTCGATGGGATAATGGCGGGCGGCAGCACCTCCGTTGCCAGGCCGTCCGGGGTGCCGCCCGCTTCGTCCGCGCGGGGCAGGTGGACCAGCACACTCTCGCGGAAGCCGGACGCGCCCGGCCGCGGCGTGGTGCGGCGCGCGGGCCGGTCGTAGATCAGGCTATCGCCCGTGGCGTTCCAGGTGCGGGGCCGGCTAAGCCCATCGCTGCCGGGCAGTTTGATATTGAGCGCGCCCGGCAGGTTGACATAAAGCCCGGCATCCGGTCCTTCGTCCACCAGGTAGAGGGTGCCGGGCAGCGACTGGGCCAGCAATTTATTCCGCACAAAGGCTTGCTGGCTGCGCGCACCTGCATCGTGGGGATCGATCTGTAACAGCTTAGCGAGGATGCGCAGATCTTCGGGCCAATCTCGTGCCAGCGCGGCATATTCAGCAGCCTGGGCGAGGCGCGTGCGGTCGCGTAAGGTCTGGGCGGCCTGTTGGGCGCGAGCCGGCGCATCGGAGAACGTCCCCGCCGCCTGGAATGCACGGACGGCGTGTGCCCAATCATGCGCCGCCAGGGCCGCTGTACCCTCGTGATAACTATTTTGCCGTCCTTCGTCGGTCAGCCATCCGGCGATAAGGCTACCCAGGCCGAGCAGTAGCACCAGGCCCACAACGCCCTGCAGCAAGCGCAGGCGGCGGCTGGGGCGGGCAGCGGCTTCGACAGAGGAGGTTTCTTCGAGAGCAGGTTCGCCGCAGCCGATACAAAAGGTAGCGTAGGCTTGGTTGCGGGCGCCACAATTGCGGCAGTGGCGGGCCGCGCCCCGCAGCGGAGGATCAGCGTCGGGGATAGCGGGATGTGACCTCATCACGGGTCCTAACAGGAGAGGCGGGTTCATCACCCGCCTCTCCACAGTACGCTTTGCCGGAATCCGGCCCCGGTAGCCCTACATCAGCGTTTGTTGCGTGGTCTGATCGAAGGCGTGCATCTTGGACATATCGAAGGTCACTTGCAGCTTCTCGCCCGGCTGCACCTTGGTTTGCGGATCGACGCGGGCGACAAACTGCTGGCCGCCGCTGGTCACCAGGTAGAGATAAATCTCACTACCCATTGGCTCGACCACGTCCACCGTCACGGGTACGACGCTGGCCGGATCGGCGTTCGGCTCCATCCGCACGTCGGCGACATCCTCGGGCCGCAGCCCGAAGGTGATCGGCTTGCCGGCCTGGGAAGCCAGCGCCTGGCGATATTGTGGCGGCACCTTGAGCTGGAAGCCTTCCCCCTTGATGAGCAACTCCTGGCCGGACTGTTCGAGCGTGGAGGGGAAGAAGTTCATCGACGGAGAGCCGATGAAGCCGGCCACGAACATATTGGTCGGGTGATCGTAGAGGTTCTGCGGCGTATCGAGTTGCTGTAGGATACCGTCGCGCATGACGGCGATGCGGTCGCCCATGGTCATGGCTTCGGTCTGGTCGTGGGTCACATAGATCATCGTCGTTTGCAGGCGCCGCTGCAACTTCGAGATCTCGGCCCGCGTCTGGACGCGCAGCTTGGCGTCGAGGTTGGACAGCGGCTCGTCCATCAGGAAGACCTGGGGTTCGCGGACGATGGCACGGCCCAGGGCCACGCGTTGGCGCTGGCCGCCGGAAAGCTGGCGCGGCTTGCGATTGAGATACTGGCGCAGCCCGACGATATCGGCCACTTCTTCGACGCGCTGCTTGATGGCGGCTTCGCGGCTGGTGCCGGGGGCCGCGCCACTGGGCATCGTCTTGCGCATCCGCAAGCCGAAGGCCATGTTGTCATACACGCTCATGTGGGGATAGAGCGCGTAGGACTGGAACACCATCGCGATGTCGCGGTCTTTCGGCGGGACGTTGTTGACGACCCGCTCGCCGATGCGCAAAATGCCGGAAGAGATCTCTTCCAACCCGGCGATCATGCGCAACGCGGTCGACTTACCGCACCCGGATGGGCCTACCAGAACGAGGAACTCTTTGTCGTGGATATCGAGGTTCAGATCGTTAACGGCCAGTACATCCCCTGCGTATTTCTTGCTGACGTGCTCGAAGGTAACGCTTGCCATGGCTCTGTGACCTCCTGGTCGGGCACCCTCTTTCGGAGGGTGCCTGCTAAGCGCGGCCCGGGCAGTAATGGGCTGCACCACGACGCTCCGCCGGCACGGTGAGGACAGGGCCTCACCTCAGGAACGCCGCCACCCGGCTCAGAACAGCAAATCCGCCAGCCGGCGTTCGCGCGCTTCCGAACGTCACTGGTGTGCCTATCATATAACGCCCGCGCCCGCTTGTCAACACGGGCGCGGGCGGCCAGTTTCAGGACTTATTCTGTGGGGTGAGCTTCTTTAAAGACCTGCCCGGCGATGACCAGGCGCTGGATCTCGGAGGTGCCTTCGTAAATCTCGGTGATGCGCGCGTCGCGGTAGAGGCGCTCGACCGGGAAGTCGCGCAGGTAGCCGTAGCCGCCGTGGATCTGCACGGCCATATGGGTGACGCGCGTGGCCGTCTCCGAGGCGTGCAGCTTCGCCATGGCCGCCTGCCTGGTGTAGCGGACGCCCTGGTCTTTGGCCCAGGCGGCGTAGTAGGTGAGCAACCGGCCGGCCTGGATTTCAGCGGCCATATCGGCGATCTTGAACTGGATACCTTCCAGTTCGGCGATGGGGCGGCCAAAGGCTTTGCGCTGCTGCGCGTACTGCACGGCGGCATCCATCGCCGCCTGCGCGATGCCCACTGCCTGCGCGGCGATGCCGATACGACCGCCGTCCAGGGTCATCATGGCGATTTTGAAGCCCTCGCCCACCTCGCCCAGGATGTTGGCCTTGGGCACGCGGCAGTTCTTGAAATACAGCTCGACCGTGTTGGAACCACGAATGCCCATCTTGTGCTCTTCCGCGCCGACTTCGAAGCCGGGCATACCCTTCTCCAGGATGAACGCCGTCACCCCTTTGTGCTTCAACTCGCGGTGGGTCTGCGCCCAGACCAGGGCAATATCGGCCACGCCGCCATTGCTGATGAAGATCTTGGAGCCGTTGAGCACGTAGCTGTCGCCGTCCTCGACCGCGCCGGTGCCCATGCTGGCCGGGTCCGACCCGGCGACGGGTTCGGTGAGCGCGTAACAGCCCAGCCACTCCCCGCTCGCCAGGCGCGGCAGATACTTGCGCTGCTGCTCCGGTGTGCCGAAGCGGACCAGCGGCCAGTTGACGAGCGAATTCTGCACCGTCATGGTTACGGACGTGGCGGCGTCGCCCCGGCTGACTTCTTCCATCGCCAGCACATAGCTGATGCTGTCGAGCGCCGAGCCGCCGTACTCCTCGGGCACCTGCATGCCCAGGAAGCCCAGTTCGCCCAGGCGGCGGGCCTGTTCGGCGGTGAACTCGGCGGTTTGATCGTGGTGGGCGGCGCGCGGCGCCAGGACCTCGCCGGCGAACTGGCGGGCCGTTTCCCGGATAAGCTGTTGTTCTTCGGTGAGTTGAAACTCCATTGTTTCTCATCTCCTTGTGCATGGCGATAGCCATGGGATAGCGCAGTATTGGTCCCCGGTGCGCGCCGGGGCGGGGAAGGCCCGGCGGGCGGTGGCCTGCGACCTGCGTGGTACTTCAATTATAACACGGATGCCTGCGGTCCGGCCCCCCGCCGTGTGGTATAATGGGCCGATTTACGGCTTAGCACACGCTACAGGCACACAGGGTATTTAATGCTCGATATCTTCGCGGCGGGGATCGTCGCGCTCGTCTTCCTCAGTTTGCTGGGCTACGCGCTCACCGGATGGTTGTTGCCGCCCGCGCTCGGCGGCCTGCGCTGGGCGGCTTTGCCCTGGACCGGCTACGCCGCGTTCGTCGTGCTGGCGCAGTTCGCCACGCAGGCCGGGCTGAACATGGCGCAGACGGCGCTGCTCGCCCTGATCCTGGCGCTGGCGGCCAATGGTTTCTATTTGTGGCGGGGCGGCGCCTGGCCGCGCGAGATAGCCGCCGAACACAGCCGGGTGGGCTGGGTCGTGGCCGGGCTGACCGCGCTGGTGTTTCTGCTGGGCGTGCTGCCGCTGCTGTTCTACGGCTATCACACCATCATCGGCGAGAACTGGGACGGCGAGATCTACCTGGCGCTGGGCGAGTACCTGCGTACCTACGCGCAACCCGCGCTGAGTCAGGCGCCGCCCAATCCGCTGCTGCACACGTTGCTCGTGCCCCCCTACAGCGGACGGACGCACGGCTTCAGCTACTTCCAGGCGGCGGTGGGCGCCCTGACCGGGTTGCCCA
>JAICKM010000114.1 GCA_025927935.1 Chloroflexia bacterium
ACCCAGCAGCATCTCGTAGGGTGTGCCGCGGTTCTCCGGGTGGTACTCCAGGCGGTTGCGCTCGAAATACTGCACCAGGTAGGGCTTGCCGTCGGCGGCGTTGCCTTCGATGAAGCCTTCCGAGCGGGGCAGGCCGAAGACGGGCAGCCCGCCGTTGGCCTGCCAGTAAGCCAGGAAGGGCGCGGCGATGTTGTGGCCGGTCTGCGGGAACCAGCGGCTGCCCGCCACCTGGGGCGCGGGCTGGAAGGGCGGCTCGTTCTTGCGCGGGTCGGCCAGGGCGTTGCCCAGCAGGCCCAGCAGCACCTCGCTGGGCGTGCCCGCGTACTCCGGATGGTACTCCAGGCGGTTGCGCTGCGTGTACTGCACCGTGTAGGTCTTGCCGCCGATGGTCTCTTGGACTTCGGGCGTGATCGGGAAGCCGAACTGGCCGAGGCCGCCGTGGCTCGTCCAGTAGCGGGCGAAGGTGCCGCGCAGGCAGGAGGGCACTTCCGCGAAGCAGATCGCTGCGCCCGGCAGCGGGGCGGCCGCGGCAGGGGTGGAGTGCGCCCACGGTTCGCGCAACTCGCCCAGGCGCCCCTGGTTGAACCCGTTGCGCCCGCCCAGCCAGGCGTGCCCGCCATTCGGGCTGATCGCCAGCGACACCGGGTCGTTGTCCTTGTCTTGCAGGATCGGCTGCGCCGCGATGGGCACGACCGTCACGTTATCGCCGTCCAGCCGCAGCAGTTCGGGCTGGTACAGCTCCTTCGGGTTGGGCAGTTCGCCGTTGTCGCCCAGGTCGAACGAGCCGCTGATCCAGCCGCGGCCCCGCCCATCGACGACGACATCGCGCAGGTGCAGCACCCGGTCGGCGTCCGCGCCGGGCAGGTGCAGATCGAGCGGCGCGCGGCGCGGCGGCTTGTCGGCGCGCAGGCGCATGACGCTGCCGTCGGCCTCGCCCTCGTGGACCGAGATCGTGATCAGCCAGCCGTTGCCCGCGTTGTCGGCGGCCACGCGCACGGCCACCTCGCCCAGCGGCACCGCCTCGTCGTGCAGCGCGATCCAGCGCGTGCCGTCCCAGCGGAAGGCGCCCTCGTTGCCGCGCGGCGTCACGACGCTGGGGCCGATGCCCCAGCCGCTGCGCCCGTCGGCACTCATGGCGACGTACTCCAGCACGCCTTCGGTCGGCTGCGGCGCGAAGTCCCAACTGCCGTTGCGCAGGCGCAGCAGGCGGTAGTCCTGCTCGTTCTTGGTCTCCTGCGCCGTGATCCAGCCGTCGCGACCGTCGGCGCTCAGCGCCAGGTCGGTCATCTGGAAGGTGGGCGTGAAGCTGTTGCGGGCCAGCCGCCACGCGCCCTGTTGCAACCGCCAGAGCATCGGCGGCTGCGGATAGGAGTTGCCGACATGGCCGATGGCCCAGCCGTCGCTGCCGTCGGCGGTGATCGCCATGCGCTGGATAAAGACCTCGGGCGGCAGCAGCGTGGGATTGTCGGTGCTGGTGGCGGCGATGCGCCAGGCGCCGTTCTCGATGCGCAACAGGAAGCTGGTGGCGAAGGTCTGCGGTTTAGGCGCGGCCCAGGCCCAGCCGTTCCCGCTGGCGTCCAGGGCCATGGCGTACACGTTGCCGATCTCTTCGCCTTGCACCTGCGGACCGGGCGCGACTGCGGCTACCACGTCGAACGGAAAGTGATAATCGCCGCCGAAGCCCAGCCAGCGGCCCTGAGCGTCCTGGTACACCGGCTCGGCGAAGTAGTCGCCCGCCACGGCAAACGTGCGGCTTTGCTGGTAGTCATAGCGCCGGCCCGGCTGCAACACCAGGTTCGAGACGGCGGGGAAGTCCCCGCCCGGCGCGCTCCACTCGCTCTGGACAGCGCCGGGGCCGCGCGCCGCGACCAGCAGCCGGGCCACGGTGATCGGCTGGGACGACGTGTTCTCGATGCTCAGCGCGGCGGTGATGCGCTCGCCGGTGCGCGGCGGATTGCTGCGCCATTGCGCGTCGCAGCAGGAGGGGCGGCCGTCCGCCCCTGCGGTCAGGATAAAGCCGCCCGGCTCCTGCACGATTTGCAGGCCGCTGCTTTGCAGGCGGGGCGCGGCGGTGAGCGTGTTCGACCCGGCGGCCTTGGCCGGCGGCGCGGCGGCCGCCAGCGCCGGCAAGATCGCCAGGGCCAGGGTCAGGGCAAGGATCAGGCGCGCCCCGCCGCCCGGCACGGACGCGCCCCTGTGATGATGATCGCGCATAAAACGAAGTGCCTCCTCATTGACATTATCGGCGCGACTGCGGGATTGCCGGTGTTCTCGTTACTGCTGATGTGGACCTCCCGCGCGGCCAGGGCAACGTGTGCCGCATCCTGCCCGCGCAGCGCCGACCGCATATATTAATGACGGCAAAGGGCCGGGGATACGCGGGTAGGCGGTAGTTTATGCTATACTGAGGGTAGGATGACTCCGCGGGCCGCGCCGGTGTTTGTCCACCGGATGTGTCATTCTGAGTGTAGCGAAGAATCTCCGTCGCGGTGGGGTAACAGACGCGACTCTTCGCTGTGCTCAGCCTGACCAATAATCTGCGACAGACTAATCAGGCCGCGGCGTTCACGGACAGGAGGATGGCTCGATGTTCCCATTCCCGGCAGGCGCCCGATGACGACCCTTAGCCTCCAGACGTTGCCCGCCACCCGGCTCGACCCCGCCGATGACGTGGCGATTGCCCTGCGCCCCCTGCGGGCCGGACAGACGATCACTCTCGCCGGGGCGCGCGTGACGATCCAGGCAGCCATTCCGCCCGGCCACAAGTTCGCCCTACGCGCTGTCGCGGCGGGCGCGCCTGTGCGCCGCTACGGCCAGATCATCGGCACGGCTACCGCGCCCGTGGCGCCGGGGGAGCACGTTCACACGCATAATCTGCACGTGGCGGTGCTGCGCCTCGATTATGCCGTGGGGGCCGATCTGCGGCCGGTAGCGTTCGCGCCGGAAGCGGACCGCGCCACGTTCCTCGGCTACCGCCGCGCCGATGGGCGGGTGGGCACGCGCAACATCATCGCCGTGGCGACGACCGTGAACTGCTCGGCGCATACCGCGCGGCGCATCGCGGCGCGCGCGCGGGCCGAATTGTTGCCGCGCTTTCCGCATGTGGACAATGTGGTGGCCCTCACTCACGGCGCCGGTTGCGGCACGCGCGCCGGTAGCGCCGAACTGGATGTGTTGCAGGCGACCATCGCCGGGCACGTGCGTCACCCCAACGTCGCGGGCGCGGTGATCGTCGGGCTGGGCTGCGAGGCCAACCAGTTTGCCGACCTGATCGCCCGCCAGGATCTCGACGACTCCGCTCCGCGCTTCCTGGGCATCCAGGACGAGGGCGGGGTGGCGGCGACCGTCGCGCAGGGGCTGGCTGCCCTGGAGCCGCTGTTGGCCGAGGCCAATACCGCGCGGCGAGAGCCGATCCCGGCGTCGGAGCTGATGCTGGCTTTGCAATGCGGAGGCAGCGACGGCTTCTCCGGAATCACGGCCAACCCCGCGCTGGGCCTGGCCGCCGACTGGCTGGTGGCGCAGGGCGGCACGGTGGTGCTGGCCGAGACGCCCGAAATCTACGGCGCCGAGCACCTGCTGACCCGCCGGGCCGCGCAGCCGGAGGTAGCCGCGCAATTGCTGGAGCGCATTCGCTGGTGGGAAAGCTATGCCGCCATGCACGGTTTTGAACTTGATAACAACCCTACTCCCGGCAACAAGGCGGGCGGCCTGACTACCATCCACGAGAAATCGCTGGGCGCCGTCGCCAAGGCGGGCAGCACGCCGCTAAACGGAGTGTACCGCTACGCCAAGCGCATCGACCGGCGCGGCTTCGTATTCATGGACACGCCCGGCTACGACCCGGTGTCGGTGACAGGGCAGGTGGCGGGCGGCTGCAATCTGGTGGCCTTCACCACGGGGCGCGGCAGTTGCTTCGGCTGCGCCGTGGCGCCCAGCATCAAAATCGCCACCAACAGCGTGACCTATGAGCGCATGCGCGATGATATGGATGTGAACGCGGGCGTGGTGCTCGACGGCGCGCCGCTGGCGACCGTGGCCCGCGAGATCGCCGATCTGCTCCTGGCCGTCGCCTCCGGGCAAGCGAGCAAGAGCGAGGCCCAGGGCATCGGCGAAGAGGAGTTCGACCCATGGATCCTCGGCGCCACCCTCTGATCCCGCCGTTGGGCGACGGGCAGGCGAGCGATGCACGACACGACGACTGAGCCTTTCCTGGCCGGGGATGCCGCACCGTTCGATGCCACGGTTGAGATCGTGCGCTGGATCGGCGCGGTGGGCCTGGCCGGTGCGCCACAGGTGCGCCACCATTGCACGCTGCTGGGGACGCGTGTGCCGGTGGATCCTTTGCTGCGCCGGCTGGCCGCCACGGGGTTCCTGCAACTGGTCAAGCTGCCGATCCCGTTTCTGCGCTATCGCGGCGTCTATCTGCCCGCCGCGCAGGGCTATGCCCTGCTTGATGCCGGGACCGGCTATCCCCGCTTGCGCGCCCTGCCCATCCCCGGCTATCGCGCACTCATCCTGGCGCAAGAGGCGCGCTTGCATATCGAGCAACAACTGGCGGCACAGGGTGGCCGCATCCTGCATTGGCAGCCCGACCCGTTCCCGCCGGGCGGGCGTGGCACTTCCCTGGGCGGCGCGCACGTGCTGCTCCGCCCCGGCCCTAGTGAGGACCCGCGCGTGGTGCATGTCGTCATTCATGACCCGGCATCCGCCCCGCCCGGCGATCTCGCGGCGCGCGCCGCCGCCTATCACCATGAGGCGCACCCGGTCTTCTGGGTCTGTCTGCCCAGCCGCGCCGCGGATCTCGAACCCTATATCGCCAGCTGTCCCAACATTGCCCTGCTGGTACTCACCCCGCTAATTCAGCACGGCGATGGGGAAGGAGCGCCCTGACGCGATCCCAGCCGAGGTGCCGGCGATTCTGCGCCGCCCGCAGCTGCACACAGGCACATCTGGCCGTGCCTGTGTGAATCAGTGGCATTGAAGTTGCAGCAAAGCGCTCCGCGGATCGCGCCGCTGCCGATATGTGGTTTGCGCCGTAGCCGGGATCGGTGGGTTAGGACTACAAAGCCGTCCGGCTTCCTGAAGGAGATGCATATATAACTCATGGACACCCCGCCCTGGTTTCTCGACGAAGTAGCCCACGCGGGACGCGAGCATCTCGATCCCACCTATGTGCCTACCTATGACGATAAGGCGGGCACCGACCCCGCGGAGGACCTGGCACTGCTGCGCGCGCAGGGCCTGAACGCGACGCATACCCTCGTCGACCTCGGTGCGGGCACCGGCACCTTCGCCCTGGCGGCGGCGCGGTTGTGCCGCCGCGTGATCGCCGTTGACGTGTCGCCGGTGATGCTCCAGCGGTTGCGCGAGAAGGCTGCCCGGCTGGGGGCCGGCAATATCGAGTGCGTACAGGCGGGCTTCCTCACCTACGCGCATCAGGGTGCGCCCGCCGATTTTGTCTACTCCCGCCACGCCTTGCACCATCTGCCCGACTTCTGGAAGGCCCTGGCCCTCGACCGGATCGCGGCGATCCTGAAAGGGGGCGGCATCTTCTTCCTCCGCGACCTCGTCTTCTCTTGCGATCAGCGCGACACGCCCCAGGTTGTTGGCGCCTGGCTGGCGAACGCGCCCCCCGACGGCGCAAGCGGCTGGACACGCGCCGAACTGGCGACCCACCTGCGCGAAGAGTACAGCACCTTTAGCTGGCTCCTCGAACCGATGATCGGGCACGCCGGGTTCGCCATCCGGGCGGCGCAGCACAGCGATTCGCAGACTCACTCCGCTTACACGTGCATCAAAACATCATGAGTGCCGACGACCTGATCAAATACCTGTCCTGGTTCGTCTATATCGTCATTTTTGTCCAGACCGCCGCTACCGCCATCCGGCGGCCGTTGCGGACCAACATCGATATTGTCTTGTTTTTCACCGTCTCCACCGTGATTGTCGCACTGAGCGTGGCCGGGGCCGTGGGGATCTTGCCTCAGAACAACACGTTTGTTGGCTCCCTGACCGGTGGGCTGCTGTTGAGCCTGGCCTATATGTCGATGCGGTTGGTCGACGATTTCTCCGACGTGCCGGCCTGGCTGATGCGGCTGGCGGCCGGCGGCCTGGCCGTCTGCGTGATCGGCACCTTCGCGCTGGCGCCCCACACGCCCATCGGATTCGTGCTGCTGGAAGTGATGTACCTGATCGGGTTCCTGCTGTACGGGGTCGCCGCGTTTATCCGCGAGTCGCGTCTGTCCAATGGCGTGACACAGCGCCGCATGCGGCTGGCGGCGGCCGGATCGATCTGGCTGTGCGTGGATTTACTGTTCATCGTCGTGGCCCTGGTCGCGCCGATCTGGCCCGGTTTCTGGTTGTCGCTGTCCGACGTGGCCGGCCTGGCCTCCGGCATCTGCTATTTTCTCGGCTTCGCGCCGCCGGGGCTGCTGCGTCGGGCATGGCAGGAGCCGGAATTACGCCGGTTCTTGAGCCGCGCCGCCCAACTGCCCCGGCTGCCCGACACCCCGGCCATCTTGCGCGAGATGGAGCGCGGGGCCGCCACGTCGCTGGGCGCGCCCCATGCCACCGTCGGCCTGTGGGATGCGGATAACGAGACTATGCAATTCACATACGATGGAGAGGCAGCGCATTTTACCATGACCCCGGCAACGACGACCGGTAAGGCGTTTCTGACACAGCAACCCGTGTTCACGCCGCAAATCGACCTGAAGAATCCCGCGTATGCCGGCCAGCGGCGGCCCCACGATGCACTGGCAGTACTGGCCGCGCCGATCACCGCGGGCGACAAACGCCTGGGTGTGCTGGTGGTCTATGCGCCCAAGACACCCGTATTTGCCGAGGACGATCTCGCCCTGGTCCAGTTGCTGGCCGACCAGGCCGCCGTGGTGCTGGAAAGCCGCGCCCTGATCGACGAGGCGGCCCGCGTGCGCGCCCGCGAGGAAGTGACCCGCCTCAAGGAAGACTTTCTTTCGGCGGCGGCTCACGACCTGAAGACCCCGCTGACCACCCTGGTGGCCCAGGCCCAACTGCTGGAGCGCCGCGCGGTGCGCGCGCCCGATGCCCCCGCCGATGTCGAAGGCATCCGCCGGTTGGTCCGCGAGGCACAACGCCTCAAGACTCTGGTGCTGGAACTGCTCGACGCTGCCCGCGCTGAGCAGGGTCGCTTGGTGGGCCAGCGTGAGGATGTGGACCTGGTCGCACTGGCCCAGGAGATCTGCGCCCGGCACACGTCGCCGCGTCATCCCTGTATCGTGGACGGCCCGCGTTCGGTGGCCGGCGTCTACGACCCGGTGCGTATCATGCAACTGGTCGAGAACCTGGTGGAGAACGCCGTCAAGTACAGTCCTGAAGGCGGTGCCGTGCGGGTCAAGGTCTGGCGGGAGGACGGCTATAACAATCTGACCGTGACGGATTCGGGCATCGGCATTCCCAGCGAGGACCTGCCGCACATTTTCGAGCGCTTCCACCGCGGCACGAACGTGGACGACCGGCGCTTCGCCGGGATGGGCCTGGGGCTGTTCATCTGCCGGGGCATTGCCGAGCAGCATGGCGGGCGCATCTGGGTCACCCGCGCCCCCGGCGGCGGCAGCACGTTCCATGTGGCTTTGCCCGCCGCAGCCCCGCAAGACGGCACAAGACAGGGAGGAGCCCCCAACCTGGCGGCCGTGCCGGTCGGGGCCCCGCGGGATGGCACAGGCCAGGGAGACGCTACCCATGATTGAACATCCCATTCTGGTGATCGACGACGATCCCGGCATTTTGTCCACCGTGACCGACATCCTCGAATTTGAGGGCTACAGCGTGGTCCAGGCCGGCAACGGGGCGGAGGGGCTGGCGCTCATGGAGCGGGTGCAGCCGAGCCTGATCCTGCTGGATATGCGGATGCCCGTGCTGGATGGCTGGGGCTTCGCCCGGCGGTTGCGCGAGCGTGGCAGCGGGCCGCCCATCGTGGTGATGACGGCAGCGCAAGATGCCCGCCGCTGGGCGCAAGAGATCGGTGCCGCCGGCTATGTCGCCAAGCCGTTCGAGGTGGACGACCTGCTGGCGACCGTCGAGGGCCTGCGCCCGCCTACCTGACCTGCCGGCCGCCGCCCCACGTGCGCGGTGTAGGGGCCGGTTTCCAAACGGCCCGCGGCCCCATCGCCGGCCGCCCACCGTCCGTCTCATCAAATCAGGAGCCGCCATGACCCAGCGATCATCCTTACCGCACAGCACACCCGAAGCCCAGGGCATCCCCTCCGCCGCGATCCTCGCGTTTGTGGAAGCAGCGGAACGCGATCTCGACGCGCTGCACAGCTTCATGCTGCTGCGCCACGGTCATGTGGTGGCCGAAGGGTGGTGGGAACCCTACCGCCCGCATGACCGGCATATGCTGTTCTCGCTCAGCAAGAGCTTCACCTCCACGGCCATCGGGCTGCTGGTGGCCGAGGGCCGGCTGTCGGTGGACGACCCGGTGCTTGCCTTCTTTCCCGGCGACGCGCCGCCGGAGCCGGGCGACCACCTCCAGGCCATGCGCGTGCGCCACCTGCTGACGATGACCACCGGCCATGCCATCGACACGACGGACCCGATGACCGAACAGCCGGGCCGCACGTGGGTGCAGGGCTTCCTCGCGCAGCCCGTCGAGTATGCGCCGGGCACGCACTTCCTCTATAACACGGGCGCCACCTACATGCTGTCGGCGATTGTGCAGCAACTCACCGGCGGGCGCATGATCGACTACCTCCAGCCGCGCCTGTTCGCGCCGCTGAGCATCGCCAATCCGCAGTGGGAGACCTCGCCGCAGGGCATCGACGTGGGCGGCTGGGGGCTGATCATCACCACGGCGGACATCGCCGCCTTCGGCCAGCTTTATCTGCAAAAGGGGATGTGGCAGGGCGCCCGCATCCTGCCGGAAGCCTGGGTCGAAGCCGCCACCGCACACCAGGTGGACAACGGCCCCGCGGATAATCCCGATTGGGGCCAGGGCTACGGCTATCAGTTCTGGCGTTGCCGCCACGACGCCTACCGCGGCGACGGAGCTTTCGGCCAGTACTGCGTGGTCATGCCGGAGCAGGATGCGGTCCTGGCGATCACCGCCGGGCTGGGCGACATGCAGCCGCCGCTGAACCTGGTCTGGGCGCACCTGCTGGCGGCCATGGGCGCCACGCCCCTGCCGGGCGACGGGGTCGCGCAGACCGCCCTGACCCGCAAACTGGCGAACCTGCAACTGCGGATGCCACCGGGCCAGGCGCGCTCTCCCGTAGCGGCGCACGTGTCGGGTAAGTCCTACGCTATATCCGCCAATCCGGATGGGATCGAAGCCATCCGCTTCGACTTCGACGCCGCTGAAACCCGGATCACCCTGCGTATCGCCGGGCGGGATCAGCCCATCTTCTGCGGGTACGATCACTGGCGGCGCGGGGAGACCGGGTTGGGTTCGCTGGATACCCGGCACCCGCTCGCACCGCCGTCCGCCGAGCCGTGGAAGATCGGCGCGAGCGGCGCTTGGACGGACGACGCGACCTATACCGCGAAGCTCTGGTACTACGAGACACCGTTCGCGCGCACACTTACCTGCCGCTTCGCCGGGGATAGGCTGGTGGTGGACCAGCAGGCCAATGTGGGCTTTGGCCCCACCGCAGGCCCGCAGCTGGAGGGCCGGGCGGCCTAACGAGAGGAACCACGGTCGGCGTGAAACCGAGCATAGGCAGGCGGATGTGCTGCCGCCGCGGGCAGAGGAGAGGGCAAGCGATATGAAGCAGGCGCTGTTCATCTGGGGCGGTTGGGAGGGGCACGCGCCCCGGCAATCTGCGGAGCGCTTCGCGCCGTTTCTCGCCGCCCAGGGCTATGCGGTCGAGTTGGCGGATACGCTCGACGTGTTGCTCGACCGGGAGCGGATGCGGGCGCTCGACCTGATCGTGCCGATCTGGACCATGGGCACCATCACCGAGGCGCAGGAACAGGCATTGGTCGCCGCGGTGGCGGACGGCACGGGACTTGCCGGGTGGCATGGTGGCATGGCCGACGCGTTCCGCAACAACCCGGCCTATCAGTTTATGGTCGGGGGCCAGTGGGTCGCCCATCCCGGTAACTTCATCGACTACGATGTGCATATCACTGGCCGGGACCATCCGATCACCGCCGGATTGCGGGATTTCAGCGTGCACACCGAGCAATACTATATGCACGTCGATCCCTCGAACCAGGTGCTGGCGACGACCACCTTTAGCGGCGACTATGTCCCGTGGATTGCCGGGTGCGTCATGCCCGTAGTCTGGACGCGACAGTGGGGTGCCGGGTGCGTCTCGTACTGTTCACTGGGGCATACCCCGGCCGTGTTTGATGTGCCGGAGGCGGCGGCGCTGGTGCAGCGCGGTATGTTGTGGGCCAGTCGCTAAACCACGAACCGGCTCAAGTCTAGAGCGATTAGCAGATAGGATGAGGTGGCGTATGGAGAACCGGCGCACAAAACTCGGCATTATCGGTTGTGGCAATATCAGCGGCATCTACTTGACTGTCTGCCCGACTTTCGACCTGCTCGAAGTCGCGGCCTGCGCGGATGTCGTACTGGAGCGGGCCGAGGCCCAGGCAGCCAAGTACGGCGTGCCGGTCGCGTGCAGTCCCGCGGACTTGCTGCGCGACCCGGAGATCGAGATCGTGGTCAATCTGACCATCCCGCGCGCCCATGGCGAGGTCGCGCTGGCGGCGCTGGCCGCGGGCAAATCGGTGTACAGCGAGAAGCCGCTGGCGCTGACCCGCGCGGAGGGCCAGGAAATTCTGCAACAGGCGCGGGCCGGTGGCCTGCGCGTGGGCGGCGCGCCCGATACTTTCCTGGGCGGCGGCCTGCAAACCTGCCGCAAGCTCATCGACGACGGCTGGATCGGCACGCCGGTGGCCGCCACGGCGTTCATGCTGGGCCACGGCCCGGAGAACTGGCACCCCGACCCGGAGTTCTTCTACCAGCCGGGCGCGGGGCCGCTGTTCGACATGGGCCCCTACTATCTGACCGCCTTGATCGCCTTGCTGGGTCCGGTGCGCCGCGTCACCAGTTCGGCGCGGATCACCACCCCCGAACGCATTATCGGCAGCGAGCCGAAGCGTGGCACCCGCATCGCCGTGAACACCCCCACCCACGTAGCAGGCGTGCTCGATTTTGCGAGTGGCCCGGTCGCCACGCTCGTCACGAGCTTCGACGTCTGGAGCGCCGAAGTGCCGCGCATCGAAATCTACGGCACGGCGGGGTCGCTGAGCCTGCCCGATCCCAACACCTTCGGCGGGCCGGTGCGCGTGCGCCGGGCGGGGGCCGAGGAGTGGAGCACCGTGCCGATCCCCTTCGGCTACACGCAGAACAGCCGGGGCCTGGGCGTGGCCGACATGGCCTATGCCATGCGGTCGGGGCGGCCCCATCGGGCCAACGGCGACCTGACCTACCATGTGCTGGACATCATGCACGCGCTCTTGGAGGCGTCGGACGCCGGGCGGCACATCGACATCACCAGCACTTGCACCCGCCCGGCGCCGTTGCCGCTCGACCTGCCGCCGAATACTCTGGACCTTTGATCTCCCCCTGCGGGAGTCGCTTGATAAGGAGCGTACTTCAATGAACAAGAACCAGATCGCTCTCCAACTGTATACGGTGCGTGAGGCCACCAAGCAAGATATGCTGGGTACACTGCGCCAGATCGGGGCCATGGGCTACCCGGCGGTCGAGTTCGCGGGCTATGGTGGGGTGCCCACCGCCGAGATCCGTGCCGTGCTCGACAGCCTGGGCATGAAGACGGCCGGCGTCCATGTGCCGCTCGCGGATCTGCAAAGTAAGCCAAAGCAGGTCTTCGCCGACCTCTACACGCTTGGCTGTGAATATGCCGTGGTGCCCTGGGTGGGCGAGGAGTACCGGGGCGGCGACGCCGCGGTGCAGCAACTGGCCGGCATCTTGAACGACTTGGGCGCGCTCTGCCACGCCGAAGGCTTGCAACTGGCCTACCACAATCACAACTTCGAGTTTGCCGCCGGGGAGGGGCCGACCATGTGGGACCGCCTGACGGCGGCCACCGACCCCAACCTGGTGGCGCTGGAACTCGACCTCTATTGGGCCGCCTTTGCCGGGGCCGATCCGCTGGCGCTGATCGACCGCTATGCCTCGCGGCTGGCGCTGTTGCACGTCAAGGATATGGCCTCCGGTGAGACGCGGGCCGATACCCCGGTAGGCACCGGCACCATGCCCTGGCCCGAGATCCTGGCCGCGGGCGACGCTGCCGGGGTCAAGTGGTTTGTGGTGGAGCAAGACCATCCGCAGGACGTCATGGCCGACGTGGAGCAGAGCCTGCGCAACCTGGAGCAGCTAGCGGCTCCAGGCGAGGGCAAACCGCGCGCGTAGATCTCTGCAAGGGCGCGCCCGCTAATCCCATACCGATTAGCAGGCGCGTCCTTGCTTGCCGGTCCTACGCGGAGGTTCATAGTGCAAACAAATTTGTACTCGCTAATTTTCTTGATCCCAGGACTGTATCTCGCATCCCGCGCCGCTGGACGCTTCACAGGCCAGAATCCACCTTCCGATTATCCAGACGGAACAGATCCTGCTTACCTTACCGCAGCAGCCCTTGCCTGCGTATTTCAGCGCATAGTTAGGAACAGGTAAGCATGAAATCGCGAATATTTCCGCTCCTGGCCCTGCTGGGGGCCATGCTGTTGAGCGCCTGCGGCGGTAGCGGCGAGACGCCTGCCGCCACGGCGACGACCGCGCCGCCCGTTGCCCCGACCAGCGTAGCCCCCGCCGAGGCCACCGCGACAACTCCGCCGGCCACGTCACCCACGGC
>JAICKM010000729.1 GCA_025927935.1 Chloroflexia bacterium
AGGGTCACGCCGTGCGCCTCGCGGTACTGGGTCAGGGCGTTCACCAGCTCCATGCACGCGCTCACGGCGGTGTTGAAGTGGAAGCGGGCGATGTCGTCGGTGACACGGCGGATGGTGATATGCGCCTGGCGCAGCAGCGCGCGGTCGGCGGCGCTATAGTCCTCCGGGTCGCGTTGTGAGCCGCCTTCGTAAGAGACCAGTTCCGCCCCGTCGTACAGCCGCCAGACCCGGCTCAGGAAGCGGAAGCTGCCTTCCACCCCCTTGTCGCTCCATTCGGCGTCCACTTCTGGTGGCCCGGCGAACAGCGTGAACAGGCGCGCCGTGTCGGCGCCGTATGCGTCGACGATCTCATCCACCGAGACGACGTTGCCCTTGGACTTGGACATCTTCGCGCCGTCCTTGGTGATCATGCCCTGGGTGAACAGGCGGCGGAACGGCTCGACCACCGGACTCCAGCCCGCGTCGTACAGCGCTTTGGTCACGAAGCGCGCGTACATCAGGTGCAGAATGGCGTGCTCGATGCCGCCCGTGTACTGGTCCACCGGCATCCAGTCGGCGGCCAGGGCCGGGTCGAACGGCTGCTCCGTGTTGTGCGGATCGCAGTAGCGCAGGAAGTACCAGGAGCTATCGACAAACGTGTCCATCGTGTCCACATCGCGCCGGGCCGGGCCGCCGCACTGCGGGCAGGTGGTGTGGACGAAGGACTCGACGCGCGCCAGCGGACTCTCGCCGGTCGGGCGGAAGTCCACATCATAGGGCAGCAGCACCGGCAGTTGGTTCTCCGGCACCGGCACCTCGCCGCAGGCATCGCAGTAGACGATGGGGATGGGCGGCCCCCAGTAGCGCTGGCGGCTGATCAGCCAGTCGCGCAGGCGGAAGTTGACGGTGCCCTGGCCCGCGCCCGCCTGCTCCGCCGTGGCGATCACCTGGCGCTTCGCCTCGGCTGTCGCCAGGCCGTCCAGCGGGCCGCTGTTGATCAGCGTGCCGGGGCCGGTGTACAGCGGCGGGTTGCCGCGTTCGCCCTTGACCACCGGCCCGGCGACCGGGTCCGCGGCGGGCGTCCCGGCGGCGATGTAGGCCGTCTCCGCGCCCGCGGGTGGCGCCACCACCGGGATGATCTCCAGGCTGTACTTCTGGGCAAAGTCGTAGTCGCGCTCGTCGCCGCCGGGCACGGCCATGATCGCGCCGGTGCCGTATGTGACCAGCACATAGTCGGCGATGTAGATGGGGATCTCCTGGCCGGTGAACGGGTTCACTACGTAGGACCCCAGGAACACGCCGGTTTTCTCCTTGCCGGTCGCCAGGCGCTCGATCTCGGTCTCACGGCGGGCCTGCTCGATATAGGCATCCACGGCGGCCTGCTGGTCGGGCTGGGTCAGCGCGGGCACCAGCGGGTGCTCCGGGGCCAGCACCATGAAGGTGGCGCCGTAGACCGTGTCGGGGCGCGTCGTGAAGAAGCGGATCGTCTCCGGGCGGCCCGCCACCGGCCAGGCCAGTTCGGCGCCCTCCGAGCGCCCGATCCAGTTGCGCTGCATGACGCGCACGCGCTCCGGCCACTCGTCCAGCGTGTCCAGGTCGTCCAGCAAGCGCTGGGCGTAATCGGTGATCTTGAAGAACCACTGGTTCAGGTCGCGCCGCGTGACCACCGCGCCGCAGCGCTCACAGCGGCCGTTGACCACCTGCTCGTTCGCCAGCACCGTCTGGTCGTTCGGGCACCAGTTCACGGCGGCCAGCTTCTTGTAGGCCAGGCCGCGCTGGTACATCAGCAGGAACAGCCACTGCGTCCAGCGGTAGTAGTCGGGCAGGCAGGAGGCGACTTCGCGGGGCCAGTCGTAGACGATGCCCATCTTGAAGAACTGCTCCTTCATGCGCGCGATGTTCGCCAGGGTGCGGTCCTGGGGGTGCCGACCCTCTTTAATGGCGGCGTTCTCGGCGGGCAGGCCAAAGGCATCCCAGCCCATCGGGTTCATCACGTCGTAGCCCAGCATGGTATGGTAGCGGGCGATCACGTCGCCGATGGCGTAGTTGCGCATGTGGCCCATGTGCAGATCGCCCGAGGGATAGGGGTACATGACCAGGGTATAGAACTTGGGCTTGTCAGGCCGCGCGTTCGTGTAGTATAGTTGAGCGTCCTGCCAGAACTGCTGCCATTTCGGCTCAATCCCTTGCGGACGGTAGCGGCTCTCCATGCCGGGCCTCCTTTTGGAGCGATGATCGGCGGCGCACGCGCGGGCGGATCACCATTTTGTCATATTGTCACATGCGCCGGGCCGGTTTGAAACCGGCCCCTAAAAGAGTCGATTAGTCGTCACTATCAGGGTGCTGCAATTCATGGCCCAAACCACCGCCACTGGAACTACTATTGCCCGCCCTGCGGGGCAGGCTGCCCAATCCCGCCTGCAAAGTCCCTATGCCGTGACCGCGCTGGTCGGGCTGCTCTACCTGGGCCTGCTGGCCTGGCTCTGGCAGCACTTTCATGGCGACCCGCTCGGCTTCGTCCATATCGGCACCATCTGGCGGGACCATAACCCTGCCGGAACCTGGGGCTACGACGGCCAATTCTATTACTACACCGCCGTCTTCCCCTCGCACGCCGCCGACTTCATGGACCTGCCGGCCATCCGTTTGCAGCGCATCTTTTTTCCGTTCGTCATTTTCGTCGTCGCGCTCGGCCAGGATGCCCTCGTGCCTTACCTCATCCCGGTCATCAACTGGCTGGCCGTGGTGGGCGGCACGCTGCTGGTGGCCCTGTTATTGCAGCGCTGGGGCCGCAGCCCCTGGTTCGCCCTCAGCTACGCGCTGGCCTCCGGCATTCCCGTGGCCCTGACCTTCGACACCGCCGAGCCGCTGACCTTTGCGCTGGTGGCACTGGCCGTGCTCTTCTGGGAGTACCGCCGCTCCGCCGAAGCCGAGCACCCCGCCAGGCCGGTGCCGCGCCGCGCGCTGCTGGCCGCCGGACTCTCCTTCGCCGCCGCGCTGCTGACGCGCGAACTGGCCGCCTACTTCGTGGCCGCCTACGCCGCGGCCTCCGTGCTGCGCCGCGACTGGCGGGGCTTCCTGGCCGCCGCGCTGGCCTTCGTGCCCGTCACCGTGTGGGGCCTCTATCTCAGCGCCAGCCTCCACTCGCTCAGCGTGTCGCAGGTGCAGCCGTTCGAGCACATCCCGTTCATCACCTACTGGATCCAGGGCAACCTGGTCGATCCGCAATGGCGGTCCGCCGGGTACGCCGCCCAGTATATTGTGCCCGCTTTCGTCTTCGGCGTGCTGGGCCTCTGGTACTTCGCGCGCCCGTTCGTCGCCTGGCTGCGCACCCGCACCTGGCAGCCACCCTCGCCCTTGCTGATCGCCGTGCTCGGCAACGTCCACCTGATGACCTTCTTGCCGCGGCTGGGCTACCAGCACCAGGTGGCCGTCAGCCGCTACGCGCTGGGCCTGGCCCTGGCCGCCGTGCTCTGGGCCGGGTCGGCCCACCCGCGCTGGCTGCTCTGGCTGACCCCGCTCTGCGCGTTCAGCATCCTCGCCTACCTCTTCGGCCTGGTCACGCAGGACCCGGCGTATCTCTGGTAGCCGTCAGCCGTCAGTCGTCAGATGTCCGCCGATTCCCCTTTGAGCAA
>JAICKM010000285.1 GCA_025927935.1 Chloroflexia bacterium
CGCCTGCGCCGCGTTCAAGGCGGCCATGCGCGCCGGGTCGATGCCGGCCAGCGCGCGGGTGTTCTCCGGCGCGATCAGTTGGATCATCGCGTCGAACTGCGCGACGATCAGGTCGGAGATCGGCGAGATGTGCGCCCACTGGGCCTCGTTGCCTTCGCGCAGGTAGATCTCTTGCAGGTCGGCGATGGCCGGCAGGGCATAGGGATGGGCGCCCGCCCGCAGCGCCGCGCGGTACAGCTCCTTGATCAGCGGGGTCGCCGCCGTGGACCCCATGATCGCCACGGTCTGGCCGGGTTGCAGACCCAGCGAATAGTTGACGAGTAGATCGGCCAGGGCAGCGGTGCGCGGATCGGCCATGGGCGGGAGCCTCCTATATCGGGTGTGGTCGCGTGCGCGTCTCAGGGCACATCAGCCAAAATTATACGCTTGGTTCAGGAATGTTGTCAAACTTTGCACGCGAGTGCCATACTGTTGACGTGGTTTGCCGGATCTTCTATACTGATTTCCGGCTATCCGCGAGTCCCATCCTTCCCGCGATACTGGACTACAGGCAACCGTGCCGCCGGCTGGTGGCGCGCGTCTGCCCCGTGCGACACACCCGCCGGCATCACCGTCAGCGATCACGGGCGACCGGCCCGCTATGGGAGGAGCATCATGAACCACCACCGGCATTTTGCTTATCTGTTGCTCGCGTTCGGGTGCATGGCGCTTGCCGTGTTCGGCTTCCTTAGCGCCGGGGCCGCCGGGTCTGCCGCCGCGGCGGGCGGACCGGCTCCGCGGCCTGATACCCCAGCGGGGCAGGCTATACCGGCCCGGCCCATGCCGGCGGGGGCGTCCGGCGCATCGTTTACGCTCGCCCCCACCCGGCGGGCGGAATATCAGGTGAACCTGGGCGCGCTCCCCCTCGCGCCGAGCGGCAGCCCCGACAACGGCACGGTCGGCAGCCCCGGCACCTGGTTCAGTATGTCGCCTGATGTCATTCGCCCCGGCGGTACTTTCGCCTCAATGGGATCGGGATTCGCGCCGTTGGAAATCCTGACTTACTCGGTGGATGGAGCGCCAATCGGCGGCGGTCCCTTCGTCAGCGATGGCGACGGTTTCACCCCACCTGTGGCTTTGAACGTGAATGCCGGCTCGCAATCGGGCTATTTCGTTTTGACGGTTACAGGCGGAACGAGCGGTAAGAGCGCCAGCGCCGTGGGGTATGTCCAGACGAACGCACCCCAAGTGCCGGCGCTGGCTGTCGCGCCACATGCGATCCGCTCAGGCGATCCCGTCCATTTCTTCTCTATTGGGTATCCGGCTAACACCGCTTTTAATTTCGCCTTAGATGGGGGTACGCCGATGGCCCTCATGACCGACGGGAATGGGCGTTCTACCGGCGCGCTGGCAGTCACCGCCGGGACGGGCGGCCTGGTGGTGAATACCTACCGGACGGGTGTGGCGGGCAGCATGGCCGGGCAGAGCATCGAGGTGCGCCCGGACGCGCTGCAAGCCACCGGGCCGGCAGCGGACCTGAATGGGTCGCGCGGGTTTGTCGACCGCGCCGTGGTGTCCAGCACGGTCAGCACGGCCTTCTGGTTCACCGGCGAAGGCTTCCAACCGGATGAGAGCGTGACCCTCGGCGGCTGCGGGACCGGCTCGCTGGTAGCGGACAGCAACGGGAGTGTCCGCGCGCCGCTCATCATATCCGCCACGGCGGGCTTGTATGCCTGTTCCTACACGGGCGGCAGCAGCGGGCGCGTGGCCTACGCGCATGTGCTGGCCGGCCCCACGGCGCAGGACGTGCCGAGCGCCCTGGTCGTGCCCTCGCATACGGCGGCCACCGGCGGCACCCTGGCCTTTGTGTTTAATCACCTGGCGCCCAACCAGGGTGGGACGGTTTTCATGGATGGGTTGAGCGGGGTTGCCGGTAACACGACCGCGAACGGCTATGGCACGGCCATCGTGACCAAGCCCAACACACCGGGCGGGCACGCCGTGTTCTTTATCGGCAACAGCGGGCAGGTGGCGGTGGCGCCGCTATTTGTCCTGCCCAATGCGGGCACCGCCACGCCGACGACAACCACGGTGCCGGGCGCCACCAGCACGGCCACCGCCACCCCGACGACTGTGCCCGCAGGCACCGGCACCGCGACGACGACCGCCGTGCCGGGTAGCACCGCGACGGCGACGACCGTGCCCGGCGCCACGAGCACGGCGACGACCGTGCCGGGCAGCACCGCCACCGCCACCGCGCCGCCGGTCCCGGCCACCGCCACCGCCACGACCTGCACGGCCGGCTTCACCGACGTGCCGCCCAGCTACTGGGCCTATCCCTATATCCAGTGGGCGGCCTGCCAGGGCATCGTCAGCGGGTATGCCGACCACACGTTCCGGCCCGACAACAACACCACGCGCGGCCAGATCGCCAAGATGGTAGTGCTGGCGGCGGGCTTCCCCCTGCTTAATCCGCCCACGCCCCATTTCTCGGATGTGCCGCCGGCCCACCCTTTCTACAGCTTCATCGAGACGGCCTACGCGCACAATGTGATCAGCGGATATGCCGACGGCACCTTCCACCCGGCGGCGGACGTGACGCGCGGGCAACTGTCGAAGATGGTGGTGCTCAGCCAGGGCTTGCCGGTCGTCACCCCGGCCACGCCGACGTTTAACGATGTGCCGGTGGCCCATCCTTTCTATGGCTATATCGAGACGGCGGTGGCGAACCATATCGTGAGCGGGTACACCTGCGGGTCGCCGGTCGAGCCGTGTCCGGGGCGCTACTTCCGGCCCAACGTGTCGGCGACGCGGGCGCAGTTGAGCAAGATGCTCTACCAGGCGGCGCATCCGGCACAGCGTTAACGCTTCCACACGCGATAACGGCGCGAGGGCCGGTTCCCAGTGGGGACCGGCCCCCTTGTTTGGCGAATTTGGGGACATATCCCTTTAGATGAAGGAGAGGCAGGCGGGAGCGGGGTTGCCTGGCCCGTGAGCGGGCGGGCTAGCGCAACGAAGCCCGCCCGCGCGGGCTGGAAGCGGTGAACGCGGGTCGGCCCCGACAGTGAGCGGCGGCATCCCGGTGCGGCGGCAGGCGCGATAAATCGCGCCGCTACGAACCCCGCACGGATCTTGCCGCGATGTGTAGGAGCGCCATCTCCTCAAGCCGTCTCGTCTTTACTCAGCACTCAGCACTCAGCACTCAGCACTGTGGTTGCGGCAGCTAATCTAACATGGTACAATTAGCCTGCGGTCCCCAGGTGATCGAGGCGTGATGCTGGACTACCCCGAGGAGTAAACTTTGCCTTCCCTGCTACGTAAACATTGGATCTGGCCTGTGCTGTTGTTAGTGCTCGTGGTAGCCGGCTTCATGCGGTTGTACGATGTGAACTTCGACCAGGGCACCCATCAGCACCCCGACGAGCGCGCCATCGCCGACTGGACGATGAACCGGATCAACATCCCGCCCGGCACCACGCTCGACCAGTTACTGGACCCCGCGCGCAGCCCGCTCAATCCGCGCATCAACGGCCAGGCCATGCACTACGGGGCGATGTTCCTCTATATCGTCAAGACCGTGGCCGTCAACGCCTCGAACCTGTTCAACAAGCCCGAATGGCTGAGCTATGACGGCATTACCCTGGTCGGGCGGACCACTTCCGGCATCTTCGACCTGATCACCGTGTTCCTGGTGTTCCTGATCGGGCGGCGCCTCTATGGGCGCAACGCCGGGCTGCTGGCCGCCGTCTTCTCGGCCCTGGCCGTCACCCAGATCCAGATCGCTCACTTCTTCATCTCCGAACCCTACCTGGTCACGTTCCTGACGGCGACGCTCTATTTCTGCGTGGTGCTGATGCAAAACCGGCGCGTCTGGGCCGCGGCGCTGGCGGGGCTGTTCATGGGCTTCGCGCTGGCCTGCAAGATCAGCGTGTTGCCCATGGCCCTGCTCATCGTGGCCGCGCTGGCGCTGCGCGTGGCCTACCGCGCCCGCACGCGCCAGTTGGGGCCGCCGCCGGATCTGGACGATCCCTATGGCCTGGAACCGGCCACGCGTGCCGAACGGACCGCGCCCGGCCCGGTCGCCCGGCGGCGCGCCTACGGGTTGCTGCTGCTCGCCGCGCTGATGACGCTGATCGGCATCACCATCGGCGACCCGTATGGCGTGCTCGACTCCGGGCTGCGGGTGGTTGTGGGCAACCCGCCCACCGTGCCGGGCAACACGTTCTTCCAGTTGGGGCCGCTGCAACTGTTCGCCGAGCAGGGTAAGTACCTGTACCAGCTTGGCGAAGAGGCGGCCATCCAGCGCGGGATCGCCGACGTGCCGTTCACCCGGCAGTACGTCGGCACCATCCCGGTGGTCTACCACTTCCAGCAGTTGGTGCAGTGGGGCATGGGGCCGGCGTCGGGCATCCCGGCGCTGTTCGGCCTGTTCGCGGCGTTCTGGCTGGCGATCCGCCGCCGCCGCCCGGCGGAGATCCTGCTGCTCAGCGGCATCATCCCCTATTTCCTGACCGTGGTCACCCTGGAAGCCAAGTGGATGCGCTACATGCTGCCGCTGGTGCCCTATATGTGCATCCTGGGCGCGGCGCTGCTGTTGCGCGGGCTGCATTGGAGCGCGGCGGCGCGCGGGCGCATCGACCTGCGGCGGCTGGCGGGCAAGGCCGTGCCGGTCGGCTGGCGGCTGCGGCGCTGGGCCTTCCCGGCGCTCACCGCCGTGGCCGTGCTGGGCAGCGCGGCCTGGGCCACCGCCTTCATGAACATCTATACGCACGAGGAATCGCGCGTCATCGCCTCCCGTTGGATGGCACATAACATGGCGCCCGGCTCGGTGGTCGGCCACGAGACCTGGGACGACGCGCTGCCGCTGAACATGCCCACCGACCCCGTGCCCCCGCTGACCGGCGTGGACATGGGCCTCTACGACGACAAACCCAGCCCCGAAGAGTTCAACTATATCGCGGGCTTGCTCAACCAGGCGGACTATATTGTGCCGTCGAGCAACCGGCTGTGGCGGTCAATCCCCAACCTGCCGTGGCGCTATCCGGTGCAGATGCGCTATTATGACCTGCTGTTCGCCGGGAAGCTGGGCTTTGAGCAGGTGCTGCCGGTGGAGGACCAGAAGGTCTACCCGGAGATCTTCGGCATCAAGATCAACGACGACACCGCCGACGAGAGCTTCACCGTCTACGATCACCCGCAGGTCTTTGTCTTCAAGAAGGTGCGCAGCCTGAGCATGGACGAGTTGCGCACGCTGTTCGGCGCGACCATCGACCAGCCCTCTATCCCGGTGCGCCACCTGGAGACGAGCACCCCACAGACCTACGACAAGTCGCTGATGATGGCGGAACCGCCGGGCCAGCAGTTGGCTCTGGGCGACTACGCCTGGAACGCGCTGGCCCAGAACCAGTGGGTAGCCGTGCTGCTGCTGCTGATCGCCGTGGAGGTGTTCGGGCTGCTGGCCTGGCCGCTGACGGCTATCGTCTGCCGCCGCCTGCCCGATCGCGGCTATCCGCTGAGCAAGACGCTGGCCCTGGTCCTTGTGGCCTGGCTGGTCTGGATGGGGGCCAGCCTGCGCCTGGTGCCGTTCACCGTCTGGAGCATCCTGGGCGGCGTGCTGCTGCTCGGGCTGCTGTCGGCGTTCCTGTGGCGGCGCTTCGGCTCCGAACTGCGCGGCTACATGCGCAGCCATCGCGGGCTGATCCTAGCCTGGGAGGGGCTGTTCCTGCTGGCCTTCGGCGCCTTCCTGCTGGTGCGCCTGCTCAACCCCGACCTGTGGCAGCCCTGGAACGGCGGCGAAAAGCCAATGGAGTTCGGCTTCCTCAACTCGGTGCTGCGCAGCCCCTGGATGCCGCCCGGCGATCCCTTCTACAGCGGCGGCTATATCAACTACTATTACTACGGCTACTTCCTGCTCGGCACGCTGATCAAGCTGATCGGCGTGGACCCTGCCGTCGGCTTCAACATCGTGCTGCCCCTGCTCTACGGGCTGACCGTGCTCGGCGGGGCCAGCATCGTCTACAACTGCGTGGCGACGGTGCAGCGTGCGCGCGGCTGGCGCGGCGGGCCGTCGACCACGGCATTCGGCTGGGGCCTGCTCGGCGCGCTGTTGTTCGTCGGCATCGGTAACCTGACCTTCCTGCTGCAATGGATCAGCATGACGCTGCCGGGGGTGCAGCAGGCGTTTGTCTCGCTGCTGGGTATCTTCGGGCCGGTGAACCCCGACCTGGCGAAGACCTTTGCCGGGTGGGACTACTGGGGCGCCAGCCGGATCATTCCCGGCACGATCAACGAGTTCCCCTACTGGAGCTTCCTGTTCGCCGACCTGCACCCGCACCTGATCGACCTGAGCGTCAGCCTGCTGGCGCTGGGGTTGCTGTTCAACCTGGTGCTCGGCGCGTGGCGCTGGCCGGTGTTCGCCGCCCTGCCCGCCCGCTTCACAGAGGCCACCGTGCCGCCCGTGCCCGCGCCTGGCCTCTTCGCCCGCGCGGACGAGGGATTCTGGGCCGCCACCTGGCACGCGACACTGGAGGCCGGGCACCGGCTGTGGGGATCGTCGCCGTTCGACGGCTTCTTGCGCTTCGCGCTGACCGCGCTGGCGCTGGGCACACTGTTCGCCATCAACTCCTGGGACTTCCCGCTCTATATCGTGGTCGGGGTGGGCGCCCTGCTGGTGGCGATCCTGGCCGCCTGGCAGAGCCACGCCGCGCACCGCGCTGCCGTGCGCCTGGGAACGTTGCTCGCCGCGGCGGGCGGGCTGGTCGTCGCCGCCGTGGTGGCGCTGCTGTTCTACGCACCCTTCCTGGCAACCTTCAAGCCGTTCTACAACCAGATCAAGACCATCACGCCGGAGATGCGGCGCACGCAATTGGACGAGTTCCTGGTGGTCTGGGGCCTGTTCCTGCTTATCGGGTTCAGCTACCTGGCCCTGCGCCTGCGCCAGTATCCCTGGCGGGCGGCGCTCGACGATTGGCACGGCTGGCTGGTACGCGGCTGGCGGCCCGGTCCCCTGCCGGCGCCCGCGCCCGCCGGGGCGATCCCCGCCGCCCGGCCCGCCGCGACGACTTATGATGTGGAGATGTCGCGCTTCCTCGCCCCGGTGGACACCGGCAGCGGCGCGGTGGCCCAGGCGGCGGGCAGCAACGGCCACGCTGAACCGGTGGCCGTTGCCGAGCGCCCGGTGGTGGCCGACGAGTGGGAAGAGTACGGCCTGGGCGATGTGGGTGCCGCCGACTTCGCCATCGACGAGACCGAACTGGTCCGCGTCGCCCGCCCGCGCGTCATCCTGGTCGACGACCCCGACGAGGGCGAGACCGGCGGCCACAGCGCCGAAGCCGACGATTACGATTTTGTCGATACCTCGCTGCCCCACCGGGCCAACGGCAACGGTATCGCCGCCTATGATCTGCCGGTGGGCGGCGATCTGCCCGTGGCACCCTTCGGCGGCGCCGGGAACGGCCACCCGCCCACCATCTCGCCCGACGGCGATGGACTACCCCTGCTGGGGACCGGCGATCCCGCCGCGCTCACCCAGCTTGCCGGAGCCGAGCCTGCCGAGCAGGCCGCGCCGGCGGCGTCTGCGCCCGATGCGCGGGTCCCCGAAGCAGTTGCCGCCACCGAGGCGCATGAAAACGGCGCGTATCTCGCGCCGGCACCCGATGCGCCCATCACTGAGCCGCTGGCGGCTATCGCACCCGATGCGGCGCTCACTAAGCCGCTGGCCGCTGCCGAGGATAGCGCGACCCGCGCCTCCCTGGCGGATGCACCGGAGTTTGTCGCTCAGGCCGCGCCTGACAATGGCGCGGCCCCCATCAGCGCCGCCGATGCGGTGCCCAGTGAGCCGGCTGTGGCTGGGGAGGACAACGCGAACGGCGCCCACCTGCCTGCCGCGCCGGAGTTTGTCGCTGCGGAGCCTGCGGCGCTCGACGGCGACGCACCCGCGCCCGAACAGGCCCTGGATAGTGCGGAGTCGCCCGTTGCCGGGGCGCTGGAGGCCGAAACCCCGCCCGCCCCCGGCTGGCGCATCGCGCCTGTCTACGACGAACCGGAGCCGGTAATCGTGCGCCCGCGACCGCGCGGGTTGTTGCCCGCCGGGCTGGGCCTGGTCGTGCTTGGCCTCACCGCCCTGGCGACGCTGGGCTTCCTGTTCACCGGGCAGCCGCTGGAAGCCATGCTGATCTTGCTCATCGGCGGGTTGGTCGCCACGCACCTGTGCGGGCTGCGCGCGCCGGGCCAGCTTTTCGGCGGGCTGATGCTCACCGTCGGCTTCATCGTGGCGCTGGGCGTCGAATACATCTACCTGGCCGACCACCTGGCGGGCGACCCGAACTTCTACCGCATGAACACCG
>JAICKM010000441.1 GCA_025927935.1 Chloroflexia bacterium
CAGATCGTCGGTCATCAGCGTGAAGTTGCCCTGGCAGAGCGTAATGCCGTTCATCGGACTGGGCACCAGGTCGAGCAGGCGCTGAAAGTTCTCGACACTGCGCATGATGCGCGCCACGCCACGAATGGGCGAGTGCGGTGGGTCGTCCGGGTGCATCGCCAGCTTGACGTTCCCTTTCTCGGCAACGGGGATCACCCGATGCAGAAAGTATTCCAAGTTTTGCCACAGATCATCGTCCCCGATGGGGCCGAGTTCGACCGGCGGGGCGGCGTCCAGGAGCGCGCTGTCAAAGCTGGTGACGACCGATCCGCCCCGCGAGAGGGCGCTCGTATTGGTGCGCAACCAGTTGAAGTCGGTCATCCACTCATAGCACCATACGGGAACGCCGAGCCGGCCCATGTTCTCGATCAGCGTACACACGGTGGCGATCTCTTCGTCGCGGCCCGGCAAGCCGCGTTTGGCCCGGTTCAGCGGGGGCCGGGCCTCGATCACGGCGAGCCGGAAGCCCCCGCTCTCGTAACGCTGTTTCATGCGCAGCAGCGGCAGATAGTCCCACGGCGCGTCGCTGCCGTTGAACCGCTCGTCGAACGGCAAGCCGCCCACGGCCCAATCCACCCCCGCCTGCTTTGCCAGCTTCCAGACCGGCGATGGCGTAGGTGCAAGAAACTCGGCAATTTGGATCATCTAGCTCCCCTCGCTGAGCGGCTTCGCTAGCCGGCGCAGCATCTCGAAGCCCGCCCGGCTGTGGTGGTATCGGCATTCCCATGACCCCACCTGGTAGTGATCGTCGTAGGACACGCCCTCCCGGTTCAGCACCTTAACCCATCCGGGTATCGGTCCCGGCAATACAAACTCTCGCGCCGCTAGTGGGTTGGATAGCGCCTGAACCAGCCGTCAGGCCGGCGCTTCTAGCCCCAGATGGAGAGGAGAAACTTGATCTTCTCCTGCGTCTGGTAACTCGCCCCACCTTCGTGGTGATTATAATGCCACACGCGGATCTCCTTGCGACCGGCGTAGTGATTGTAGGCCGCGAAGACCGTCGAGGGCGGGCAGACCTCGTCCATCAGCCCCACCGAGAAGAGAGCCGGCGCCTGCGCGCGGGCCGCGAAGTTCACGCCGTCGAAGTAGGACAGCGTGGAGAAGACCATATCGGTCTGCTCGCGGTGGATCATCAGGTAGCGGGCGATCTCCTGGTAGGGATAGGAGTCCGTGATCTCCGTGGCGCGGCGATAGTGGCAGAGAAACGGGACATCGGGCATCACCGCCTGCACATCGGGCACCAGGCCGCTCACCGCCAGCGTGATCCCGCCGCCCTGGCTACCCCCGGTCACGGCGATGCGCGCACCGTCAACCGCCGGGTGCGTGCGCGCCGTCTCGACCGCCCGCACGGCATCCGTGAAGACGCGCCGGTAATAGTAGGTCTGCGGTGTACGAATACCCTGCGTCATGAAGCCAGGATAGTGCGGGTCGCCCGATCCCGGCGGGGGATCGGACGTATCCCCCTGCAAATAGGAACTGCCCTGGCCGCGCGTGTCCATCACCAGGAACGCATAGCCCGCAGCGGCCCACAGCGTCCAGTCGCTCGGCAAGCCGCGCCCGCCGCCGTAGCCCAGGTACTCGACCACGCAGGGCAGCAGGCCGGCGCGGTGGCGCGGCAGCACTAACCAGCCCTTGATTGGCTGCCCGCCGTAGCCCGCGAAGGTGACATCGAAGGTCTCCAGCATCCGTAGCCCGGCGTCTACCGGCGCGAACGTTGCGTTCAGGTCCGCCCTGCGCCCCTCATCCAGCGTTTGCCGCCAGAAGGCGTCGAAGTCGGCCGGCTCGTCGCGGGGCGGCAAATAGCTGCGTAGCTGGTCGAGCGGAAGATCAAAGAGCATGTGATTCTCCTTGTTGCAAAACTTCACGTAGACGGGGGGTGGGCCGGCCCGCCGCCAGCCCTATTTCACCGAACCCGCCGTTAAACCGCTATAGATAAATCTCTGTAGAAAGAGAAATATGATTAACATCGGAATAAGGTTCTTTGAGGAAGAGTGTGCCACGCTTGTCGGGACGGCACTCCTGGGATACGATCGGGTATCAAACCCGCCCTATCGACTCGGAGGCCCCCACATATGTCCAGTATACCCGCCGGCCTGGAATGCATCCAGGCCGAGGATCCCACCGCCATGACGTACTGCTTGCATCTGACCGATTTACACGTAACCCAGTTGGCCGTCCTCCGCACGCACGGTTGGCTGCTGATCTATTTGTGATGCGGGCATACTTCTCGCTGGGCCGAGGGCACTGTGGATTGCTTTTTGCCTTCCCTGGTAGGCCAGCACCGGGGCGGGATGCCGGAGACGCATCGCTAGCGGAATGGATATTGCCGAAGCGGCAGTCACTGTGCGAGTAAGTGCTGGTAATGAGGTAGCCATGAACAACCATATTTTGGAGCAGGGTGGGGGCATTCTCCGCCTGGCCCCCACCTGGGTGCCCCGCGCGTTCTGGACCCCCGGCAAACGGCTGAAATTGCACCCGGACGATCTATACGCCTTCGGTGCCCAGCGCGGCGGCATTGACGAGCGCTGGCTCGCGTCCACGATCATGGCCGACAACGGGCCCGCGACAACAGCGGACGAAGGCTTGAGCTATGTCGTCTATGAGGACAACGGCAAGGTCCAGAAAAGACTCTTTAGCGAACTGATCGCGGAACTTGGGGCGGCGTTGCTTGGCTCCACGTTGTGGGAGTCGTATCACCGCTGGCCGGTATTTGCCAAGTTCTTCGATAACAAAGGCCCGCTGCCGCACCACCTGCATCAGACGCCCCCACAAGCGGCCCTGGTGGGGCAGCAACCTAAGCCGGAAAGCTATTTCTTCCCGGCGCAAATGAACAATTACAGCGGCGATTTCCCCGCGACCTTCTTCGGCCTGGCGCCGGAGACGACCCGCGATCAGGTCCGCCACTGTCTGGAGATCTGGGACCGCGGCGATAACCATATCACCGACCTCTCCAAAGCCTATCCCCTGACACTTGGCACCGGCTGGTATGTGCCCCCGGCGGTGCTGCATGCTCCCGGCAGCCTGTGCACCTATGAACCGCAATGGGCCAGTGACGTCGGTGCCATGTTTCAGTCGGTCGTCAACGAAATACCGATTCCCTGGGATTTACTGGTCAAGAGCGTGCCACCCGACAAGCATCAGGACCTGGACTATATCGTGTCGCTGATCGACTTTGAAACAAACCGCGATCCCAACTTCAAGCAACGCTTCTTCCGCCCCGCCATAGCGGTCAAGCCGGAAGCCGAAATGGAGAGCGAGGGCTATCGTGAGTGCTGGATCAGCTACCGCAATCCCTACTTCGCCGCCAAGGAACTGACGGTGCTGCCGGGCCGCACGGTCACCATTCGCGACACCGCGCCCTATGGGCTGATCTTGGTGCAGGGACACGGCACGCTGGACGATTGGCCGATTGAGACGCCAACGCTGATCCGCTTCGGCCAATTGACCCATGATGAATACTTCGTCTCGGCGCCTGCCGCCCAGCAAGGCGTGCGCATCGTGAACGCAAGTCAGACGGAGCCGCTGGTCATGCTCAAGCACTTCGGGCCGCACGCGGAGGCAGAAGGCATTTGAAACACGCAAGCCGGCTGAGTGCGAACACGATGCTTCAAGCCCTGCTCCATAGAACGGAGGTATGACATTGAACCCGGTGCTTAGCGAACTAGGCCGGGCCGGCCTGGTCCCGGTGATCAAGATCGACAGGCCGCAGGATGCCGTACCGCTCGCCGCGGCCCTGGTGGGCGCGGGCTTGCCGGTGATGGAGATCACCTTCCGCACTGCGGCGGCCAGGGACGCGATTCAGCGCATTGCCCGCGACGTGCCCGCGGTGGTCCTCGGCGCCGGCACCGTGCTGACCCTGGAGCAAGCGCAAGAGGCCGTCGATGCCGGCGCCCGCTACATTGTGTCGCCCGGTTATCATGCCGGGATCGTTGACTGGTGTGGCGCGCGGGGGATACCGGTGGCCCCCGGCGTGGCGACCGCAACCGAGATCATGAGCGCGCTGGACAAAGGCTTGCAGATTCTGAAGTTCTTCCCCGCCGAGGAGCTGGGCGGGGTGCGCATGCTCAAGGCGCTCGCCGGTCCGTTCGCCAACGTGCGCTTTATCCCGACGGGCGGCATCACAGCCGGCACGCTGGCCGAGTACCTGGCCCTGCCCAACGTGTTCGCCGTCGGCGGTAGCTGGATGGTGGCCCCCAGGTTGATCGCCGCCGGCGATTTCTCGGAGATCGCCCGGCTGGCTGTCGAGGCCCGGAATATCGTGCGCCAGGTGCGCCAGGAAGGAGCGGCGGCGCCATGACCCGCATCGTCACCCTGGGCGAGATTATGCTACGCCTGAAGGCGCCACACATGGAGCGCCTGTTTCAATCGCCGCTGCTCGAAGCGACGTTCGGCGGGGGCGAGGCCAACGTGGCTGTCTCACTGGCCCGGTTTGGACTCGACTCGGCGTTCGTGACGGTGCTGGCCGGCAATCCCCTTGGGGACGCAGCCATCAGCGAGTTGCGGCGGCACGGCGTGGACACATCCCGGATCGTCCGCGCCGGCGAGCGGGTGGGCATTTACTTCTTTGAGAACGGCGCCAACCAGCGCCCCTCGCTGGTGATCTATGACCGCAGCCATTCCGCGATGGCCGAAGCGCAACCCGGCACCTTCGATTGGGATGCCGTCTTCGAGGACGCCGGCTGGTTTCATATCACCGGTATCACTCCGGCGCTCAGCCAAACCGCGGCGGGCCTGTCCATCAGCGCGGTGCGCGAAGCCAAGGAACGCGGCCTGACCGTCTCCTGCGACTACAACTACCGCGGCAAGCTCTGGCAGTACGGCAAGCGCGCGCCGGAAGTGATGGCCGAGCTGGTCCGCTACGTCGATGTCGGCATCGCCAACGAGGAGGATTGCCAGCAGTCGCTCGGCATCCTCGTTGACGAGGACAACAGGGATCCGCAGGCCGATACGCCGGAGTTGAACCTGGGCCGTTACCAGGAGTTGTGCCGCAAGATGTTCGCGGCCTTTCCCAACCTCAAGTATCAGGCGATTACCCTGCGGGAAAGCCATAGCGCGAGCCACAACGGCTGGTCGGCATGTCTGTATGACGGTACGCGGTTCCTCAGCAGCGCCCGCTATGAGATTACCCACATTGTCGATAGGGTAGGGGCCGGGGATGCCTTCGCCGCCGGCCTGATTTACGGACTGGCGACGCAGATGGAGGCCGCCGCAGCCCTGAACTTTGCGGTCGCGGCTGGGGCGCTGAAACACTCCATCCCAGGGGATCTCAACCTGGCGTCGCTGTCCGAAGTACGCAGCCTGGCAGGAGGGAATACCGCGGGGCGCGTCCAGCGGTGAGCAAATCACTTCGCGTGATGCCCGTAGAGCCGCAGGACGCCGGCTAGCCGGCCCGAAATTCGCACATCGCCGGTCTGATCTTGCTGCCTCACACACCGAAGGTCTCCGATGGCGGCGATTCTTCCGCATCTCCGGGCCAGGCGGGCAGAAGGGGACGGGGCCCCGGAAAGCCGGTATCAACTTCTTCGCATCAAGCTATATAACGGATAAGCCTTATTATCCGTCACAAGGATTACCAGTACGCCGTCTCTTGATCAAGGTCCAGGCCGCAGCGCGGATCCGCGGCGAATGGCGTCGCTGGTGGAGATTAGCATTCCACCCAGGAGTATCATTTGTAGCTCAATCTTGCAAAGTACCAATTTCTCCATTGGAATCGGCACTTGGCGTCTTTCACCCGGCATGGTTGCGCTTCCCTTGCGGGCCTGTTATACCTAACCTAACGGTTGCGCAACTAGAGGGCGAATCGTTGCTGGCCCGTCAATTTTTTACATTTCCTTTCGCACCCCCGCCGCGCGCTCAATCGGGCGGCTCCCTTGCCAGCCGCTGTTGACCCGCGGCCTGAGTCAGCGCTTACTGGCTGACCGCGAAGAACGTCTCGTACCCAGAGAAGGCTAACTGGACCGCCCGCGCTTCCCCCACCGTAAGGA
>JAICKM010000249.1 GCA_025927935.1 Chloroflexia bacterium
CAGGGTCACGACCTGGCGGTAGGTATTCCCGCCCGCCTCTTCGACCTTGCCCCAATCCAGGATCTTCAGCGACAGATTGCGCCGCAGCACCTTGGTTTCCAGCAAGTCCTTGATCGCCGTCAGGTGATACTCGCTGTCCGAGGTGATCACGATCCGGGTTTCTTCGAGGTCGAGGTTGCTCTTGGAGTCCTTCAGATCATAGCGGGTGCGGATTTCGCGCATCGTCTGGTCGATGGCGTTGACCAGTTCCTGGCGGTCGAAATCCGACACCACGTCAAAAGAAGATGTCCCGGCCATGACTGGCCTCCTTTCAACTACGGAGCCTGTGCGCTCCGCTTATTGGACAAGCGCGTTGCCTGGGGCCGCCGCCCGTTACTGGATGATCCGCTCGTTACCGGAGGCGTCCCACTCCTTGGTCACCACCGTTTGCGACGCATCGGCGGCCAACCCTTTGTCGACTCCGTTGACGTTCACGGAGGTGATGTCGCCCCGCGCGAAGCGGATGCGAATGGTGTTCTGGGCCGTCCAGGCGCGGGTGGACCCGGCGGCGAGGGTGCCGGCGAATTGAACTTTACCGTCGAGCGTGACCTGCATCCAGGCGTTCTGACTGCCCACACTCACCTGCACATTCACTCCGGCGCCGACCGTCCCCACAGGCCCCGCTCCGGCGGGCGCGGCGGTCGGCGGCGCGGGCTGGCCCGCGATCAGGGTGGCCGGCGGCTGGGGCGGTTGCCCGGCGCCCACCGTGGTGGTCGGTCCCGCGCCGCCCGGCGGTTGCGGGGTCGTGGCCGGCCCGGCGGCGTTGCCTCCGCCCGGCGTCGGGAACGGCGTCCAGACCGGCGTGTTCTCCACCAGCACCGTGGGCAGCATGGCGATCAACTGCGTCGGCGTCAACTGGGCCGACACCGTCGGCGTGGCGAGCGGCACCCGGCTGACGCCGTTGACCGCGTTGTACCCCAGGTAGACCACGATCAGTAGCACAAAGGCGACCAACCCCATCAGCCAGAAGCTGGGGGCGTAGCGCACGCGCGTGTCGATGGGCGTGGGACTGAGTGGCTCGATGCGAATGGGGTCCGGCTTGCGCGCCCGCTTGGCGGCGGGCGCCGGTTTATTCGCCGCCGCAGGCGCCTGCTTGCGCGCGGCTGTCCTGTTTCCCTCGTAGGCCGCCATGACCTCCGTTGAATTGAGGCCCAGATAAGTGCTGTAGTTGCGCAAAAACCCCCGGGTATATACATCGCCGGGCAAGGAGGCAAAGTCGTTGTCCTCGATGGCCGTCAGGTATTCGATGCGAATCCGCGTTTCCTGCGCTGCGGCTTCGAGGGGCAGCCCGCGGGCTTCGCGCGCCTGGCGTAATATCTCTCCGGGACCGGGCATAAGCTGTATAACTCCGTTTGCTAAACCGCTTGCTGATTCACGGCCCATGCCGGGCCAACTGGTATTATACCCGATAGCTCGGAAGCAGGGCAAGAAAGCGCGCGGCGGCGAGTGGTCAGTGGTCAGCTATCAGGAATCGGGGATGATGTGATCGCACCCGACCTGCGCGAACGGACTCTCCCCTTGTCACTCTGAGCGCAGCGAAGAGTCTCGTCTCCCGGCTCTATCTTCCTGATAGCTGACGGCTGACCGCTGACGGCTACACCGGCGTCTCCAGCAGCGCGCCCGCCGCACGGATGCGCTCGGCGGCGGCGGGGTCCTTCGCCAGCGCGAAGGGCAGGGTGGCCCGGCCCAGGCAGCGATAGAGTCCGGCCACATCCGGTGCGACGGCGTCCAGGTGCGTCAGGTGGCGGGCGATGGTGCCCGCGTCCCCCCGGCTGAGCGGCCCGGTCAGCGCCTGCGGCAGCCCCAGGGCGGCCAGGTTCTCCATCGTCCCGGCAAGCAGCGGCAGCAGCGCGCGCACTGCGTCCGGCCCGGCCAGGCCGCATCGCGCCAGCAGTTCGGCGCTCTGGCCCATCAGCGTGACCGCATAGTTGGAGGCCATCACGGCGGCGGCATGATACAGCGGCTTGGTATCGGGCTGCAACAGCAGGGGCCGGCCGCCCAGCAGCACGGCCATGCGCTCCAGGGTGGGCAGGAGGTTCTCATCGCCTTCCAGGCCAAAAACAATGCCCTGCAACCGGGCCGTTGCCTGTGCGGCATCGCTTGGTCGCGCGGCGAAAGCCTGTAGTGGATGAAACGACCCCGCCGGGCTGCCCTCGGCCCGCGCGCAGTCAAGCAGGCTGCTGGGCAGCGCCCCGCTGCAATGGACGACCGCATGGCCGGGCCGCCAGCCGCGGGCCGCGCAGATCTCGGCCACCGCGCCGCCGATGGCGTCGTCGGGCACTGTCAGCAACGTCAACTGGGCGCGCGCCGGCACATCCGCCGCGCTGTCGCACACGCTGTCCGCCGGGATCCCGGCCAGTTCGGCCAGCCGTTCCGCACTGGCCCGCGACCGGCTGGCGACCGCCGTCACGCGCACACCCACCGCTGCCAGCGCCGCCGCCAGGGTCTGCCCGCCCTTGCCCGCGCCTACGAAGCCTACCGTCGGCAGGCCGGCCGGGGGCGTCTCGGCGGTCACGCTGCCGAAGTCAAATGGCTTGTTCATCGCAGTTCTCTTTCCCAGGCCCGCTGCCTGCCTCATTGCACAGCAAAAACCCCGCCACCGCGCATCGGAGTCGCGGGCGGGGTCGCCAGGATAGCACGCCGGGGTGGCGCCTGGACTTGTGCTTCCGGTGGGTGGGGCGCTGCGTGCCTCTGCGGGTCACGCGCGATTCCCGCCGGTACGCCAGGCGGCAAAGCGGAGCAGATGCCATCTCGGTCGCCGCCGGTGCTCCCGCACCCCGCGCGATCCCAGTGGACTACATCCATTATACCACCGGTGCGTAGCCGAGCGGCAGTGGTCAGTAGAGATGAGGGCTATGCGGGCATAGCCCGTGCTACTGTCAAAACGGTGTGAGCACCGGGATGCACATCAAAGCTACAAGGACGACCTCTATATCGTCCTTACTCAGCACTCAGCACTCAGCACTCAAGAAGAGGAGTCTATAATGGGACAGGACCATGAAGGTGCGGGGCGCCGCACTGTAATCGCGCCGGTCGTGGCCGTGGCGGGGACGACCGCGGCGCTGGCCGGGCTGAACCGCCTGATCGATCTCCAGGCCGGGCCGTTACCCGAACAATTGCCCGCCGATCCCCAGGAATACGAGTCGCGCTTTGGGCGCGTCATGTACTATACGGCGGGCGACGATGCTGCGCCCCCCTTGCTGCTGATCCACGGCCACAACGCCGCAGCCTCGGCCTATGAGTTTCGCAACCAGTTCACCCGCCTGGCCGCAGACTACCACGTGTTCGCTCCCGACCTGATCGGCTATGGTCTCTCCGACCGGCCGCCCATCGAGTACACGGCGGAGACCTACATCGAACTGATCCGCGATCTCTTGCGCGAGGTCGTGCGGACGCCGGCCCTTGTCGTCGCCAGCAGCCTGAGCGGCGCCCATGCCATCCAGGTCGCGGCGGACGACCCGGAATGGATCACCCACCTGGTATTGATCGGGCCGACCGGGCTGAGCCGCCAGACGGGGCCGGACGGCGTGGGCCGGGCCGTTACGGCGCTCCTGCGCACGCCCGTAGTAGGCGAGACGTTGTTCCACGGGCTGGCCTCGCGGGCGGGAATCCGCGGCTTCCTGCGCAACCAGACTTATGCCGACCCGGCCTGCGTGGACGACGACCTGGTGGAGATGAACTATCTGAGCGCGCACCAGCCCGGCGCGCGCTACGCCCCGGCCTCGTTTGTCGGCGGCGCGCTGGGCCACGATGTGCATGACGCCTGGCCGCGCGTGGGCCAGCCCGCGCTGCTCGTCTGGGGCGCCGATGCCCAGATCACCCCGGTGGGCGACGCCGCGGGCTTTCTGGCCTTGAACCCCGGCACCGAACTGGAGACAATCCAGGCCGCCGGCCTCGTGCCCCATGACGAGCAGCCCGAAGAATTTGCCCGCATCGTCCTGGATTGGCTGGAGCGAACCAAAAACCTGATTCCTGGCCCGGTGTAGTTTCTCCCAAAGCTTTTGCCACTCAGAGTGGTCTGTCGCGGGGTTTTGTCACTCTGAGCGCAGCGAAGAGTCTCGTCGTTTGGGCTACGAAACGAAGATTCTGCGCTGCGCTCAGAATGACGGTTCCTGGTTGACAGCCTACTATGTGATGCCCACGCCGGGAAGCCCGGCGGCTTATTGCTGCTCGGCTTCGAGCAGGCGTAGCTCCAGCGTCTGATCGCGGCGGAAGCCGTCGAGCCGCAGGTAGAACCTGGCGGCATCGAGCAGAGCATCCACCGGCACCAGGCCCACGATCTCGCTGCCCGCGATGATGGCACCGTGGCGCTCGGCTTCCAGGCGCACCAGTTCAAACGCGCGGTGGATAGGCGTGCGCGTGTAGTCGAGCAGGTTCATCGACACCTGCACCATCCCTTGCTCGGCCAGGTCCACGCCCATCGCCTGCACATTGACCAGCCCGCCGCTGCTTTCGCGCACGGCGCGGGCGATCTCGCGGGCGGCGTGGATGTTGCGCGTCGCCAGGTTGATGTTGAAGGCGATCAGCGGCGGGCGGGCGCCCACGGCGGTCGCGCCCGCGGTGGGATGCATCCGCGCCGGGCCGAAGTCGGGACGGCGCTCCGGCGTGCTGATGGCCGTCTTCAGCCCGGCATACTGGCCCTGGCGCACATCGGGCAGCCGGCGGCGCGCGGGCGTCGTGGCCGCGTGCGCGTAGAGGTAGACCGGCACGCCCAACTCCTCGCCGATGCGCGCGCCCACCTGCCGGGCCAGCGCCACGCACTCGTCCATGCCGACCCCGGTGATCGGCACGAAGGGGATGACATCCATCGCGCCGATGCGCGGGTGCGCGCCTTCGTGCTCCTCCATGTTCAGCACCGTGACTGCGGCCTGGGTCAGCCGGAACGCCGCCTCCGCCGTCGCCTGCGGCTCGCCCACAAAGGTCACCACTGAGCGGTTGTGGTCGGGGTTGGACTCGACATCCAGCAGGCGGATGCCGGGCAAATGCTCGATTGCGCCGACGATCTGGCGGATGCGGTCCGCGCGCCGGCCTTCGCTAAAGTTGGGGACACACTCAACCAGTTTCTGCATAGCCGTTTCTCCCACAAACACAAGAGCGCGTAGGGGTCCGAGAAGAGGCGGTTCTCTACGCGGATAAATAAGAAAGTGTTTACGCGGCGGGTTCCAGGCGGTTGATGCCCAGCACGCCCAGGGCAATGCCCAGGCCGCATTCGACCATCACGCCCAGAATGCCGATCCAGATATTGTCGCCAAAGGCGGCGAAAGCCAGGAGCCAGAGTACGAAGATGACTGCCGCGGTGACGAGCAAGACGGCCAGGGTCGCCAGCGCGAAGCCCGGCTGCGCCGAGAGCCGGCGATAGAGGAAAGCGCAGAAGGCCAGCAGGGCGAGCAGCAGCGGGATGCGGTCAATGGGGGTGTCGCGGGTGGTCAGCCAGAAAAACGAGGCCATCCCGGCCAGCACGGCGCAAAAGCCGGCCAGCAACAGCAGCCAGGGCACGACCTGGCGCCAGCGCCCGGCCTGGATCGCCTGCCAGAGCGCCTGGGTGTCGATTTCCGCGAGTGGGGGACGGCGGGCACGCATCGCAGCGTCAGCCGGTCAGCCGCGCGGCCAGATCGGCGGCTACGGTGGCCGGATCCAGCTCCCGGTGATCCATGCGCTCCATGGACCCGGCAAACCAGGAGTCGCTGTCCATGATCGCCAGCAGGCGCGCGGTCACCAGTTCCTGCGCCCGGTCGAGCACTTCGGCGCGCAGCCGCGCCCGCGTGCGCTCGGCTCGCCGCCCACTGCCCTCCAGGTAGGCCCGGTGTTTGGCGACCTCGTCCAGCAGTTCGGGCACGCCCTTGCCACTGGCGGCCACCGTCTGCACGATGGGCGGGCGCCAGCCCTCGGTATGGGCCAGGCTCAACATGCCGCGCAGCGTGGTCGCCAGGCGGGACGCGCCCTCTCGATCCGCCTTGTTCACCACCAGGATGTCGGCCACTTCCAGCACCCCGGCCTTGATTGCCTGCACATCGTCGCCCAGGCCGGGCACCTCGATCAGCAGCGTGGTATCGGCCAGCCCGGCCACGGCCACCTCGCCCTGGCCCACGCCGACTGTCTCGACGATGATCCAGTCGAACCCGAAGGCGTCGAGCACCCGCGCCACGTCGCCGGTGGTTGCGGCCAGCCCGCCCAGCACGCCGCGGCTCGCCATGCTGCGGATGAACACGCCCGGATCGGCGTGAAACTCCAGCATACGGATGCGGTCGCCCAGCAACGCCCCGCCGCTGATAGCCGAGGTCGGATCCACGGCGATGACGGCGACGGTCTCGCCGCGCGCCCGCAGCAGCTTGACGATCTGCGTGGTCAGCGTGGACTTGCCGCCGCCCGGCGGCCCGGTGATGCCGAGCAGGTAGGAGTGGCCGGTATGCGGGGTGATGGCGCGCAGCAGTTCCGCGGCTTCCGGGCGGCGGTTCTCCACGCGGGTGATGGCGCGGGTCAGCGCCAGCCGGTCGCCCCCCAGGATGCGCTCGGCCAGGCCGGCAGGCGCGGCAGGGGCCATGGCTGCGCCGGTGGACGGTCCCGTCATGCGCCGGCCTCGGCCTCGGGCCGCACGTTCTCGCGGATAAAGGTGACCACTTCGGCCATGCTGGTGCCCGGCCCGAACACGCCCTTGATGCCCATCTGGCGCACCGGTTCCACGTCGTCCGGCGGGATGATGCCGCCCGCGCAGACCAGGACATCGTCCATGCCGCGCTTGCGTAGCTCGTCGAGCACGCGCGGGAAGAGCGCCATGTGCGCCCCGCTGAGGATGGAGAGGCCGACGGCGTCCACGTCTTCTTGCAGCGCGGCTTCGGCGATCATCTCCGGCGTCTGGTGCAGCCCCGTGTAGATCACTTCCATGCCCGCGTCGCGCAGGGCGCGGGCGATGACCTTGGCGCCCCGATCATGCCCGTCCAGGCCCGGCTTGGCGACCAGCACGCGAATTTTGCGCTCCGTAGCAGTAACCATAGTGCGTTAGCCCCTTTGCTGAACGACCAATGTGCAGCGGCAACAAACACGGCTACCGCTACGTAATCATAACCGAACGGCCCGGCTCCGGCAAGGATGCCTGCGCCGTGACGGAAGCCGGCGCCCGATGTTAATGTATTGGTATAGGTCATGCTGAGTTGGCCTTTGTAAACGCTAGATTAGCGAGGAGCGCGGCTCCGTAGCACAGAAAGCATGGGAATGATCGATGGATAGAGGGGTTTATAAGATCGCGACGATTGGTGGCATCGCCATCAAAGTCCACTGGAGCTGGATCCTGGTGCTGTTGTTGTTCACCTTCCAACTGGCCGTGGGCTACTTCCCGCTGGAGATGCCGGGCGAGAACCCCGTGCTCTACTGGCTGCTGGGCCTGATCGCGTCGCTGCTGCTCTTCGTGTCGGTGCTGCTGCACGAGCTAAGCCACTCGTTCACGGCGCGGGCGCGCGGCCTTAAGGTGCGCGACATCACGCTCTTTATCTTCGGCGGCGTGTCCAATATCGAGCAGGAAGCGAAAAAGGCGAGCGACGAGTTCCTGATTGCGTTTGTCGGGCCGCTCACCAGTCTGATCCTGGCTGGGGTCTTCTTCGGCCTCGAACAGGTGGTCACGCCATCCATCGGGCATGTGGGGGCGGGTGCGGCAGCGGTGCTGCAATACCTGGCCTTCATCAATTTCATCCTGGCCCTGTTCAACCTGATCCCCGGCTTCCCGCTGGACGGCGGGCGCGTGCTGCGCTCGATCATCTGGGGTATCACCCACAATTTCCAGCGGTCCACGCAACTAGCCGGCTTCGTCGGGCAGTTGGTAGCCTACGGCTTTATCTTCCTCGGCCTCTACCAGACTTTCTTCCTGGGCGATTTTGGCGGCGGGCTGTGGCTGGCCTTTATCGGCTGGTTCCTGCTGAACGCCGCCCAGCAAAGCGTCTCCGGCACCGTCATGCGCGAGACCCTGCGCGGCATCACGGCGGGCCAGGTGATGGAACCGGCCCCGCCGGTCGCCGCGCCCCACATGACCATTGCCCAACTGCTGACCCAGTTCATCCTGCCCTATAACGCCCGCGCCGTGCCCGTGGCCGAGGACGGCCGCCTGGTCGGCATCGTCACGCTGGGCGACATTAAGGACGTGGCGCAAGAGGAGTGGGGCATGGTCACGGTGGGCCAGCGCATGACCGGCCCCGACAAACTCAAGGTCGTGCATCCGCAAGACGATCTCCAGCGTGCGCTGGAACTGATCAACGAGGGCGACTTCGACCAGGTGCCGGTGGTGGACGCCACGGGCCGCCTCGTCGGCCTGCTGACCCGCGCCCATGTGCTGCAATGGCTGCAAATCCGCGACCAACTCAAGATGCAGCAGCAGGCACCGGGGCGCACCGGCACGCCGCCGGCATAAAACCGGGGCCGGGGAATCGCTCCCCGGCCCTTTTGCTATCTGCCGCTTGCCGCTCTAGACTACCGTGCTGAACTTCTGCACGCCGAAGACGCTGCGCAGCACGTCGGTGATCTCGCCCAGCGTGGCGTAGGCGTGGGCCGCCTCGATCAGCGCGGGCATTAAGTTCTCGGTGCCCTCGGCGGCGCGGCGGACGTGCTCCAGGGCGGCGGCGTAGCGCTCCGGGTCGCGTTCGCGGCGCAACCGGGCCAGGCGCTCGCGCTGGCGCTCCTCGCCGGTCGGGTCGATCTCCAGGATCGGGATCTCCAGGGGCTCGTCCAGCACATGCTTGTTCACGCCGACCACCGTCTTGGTGCGCGCATCAACCTGCTTCTGATACTCATAGGAGGCCCGCGCGATCTCGTCCTGGAAGAAGTTGGCTTCGATAGCCGGGATCACGCCACCCAGCGCGTTGATGCGGTCGAAGTATTCGTA
>JAICKM010000735.1 GCA_025927935.1 Chloroflexia bacterium
CCGGTGGTCCTGCCCCGGTGGCGGGCAGGACCCTGGCGCCTGGTGGCCTTCGGCACGCTGGGCGCGGCGGCAACCCTCAACCGCTATACGATCACCGTGGCCGGGTTGCACGCCAAGCTAGAGCATCTGGCAATTCTGGCCCTGCTGGTCGCTTTCGGCCTCTACGCGCTGGGCAGCGGGTGGCGCCCGCGCGGGCGGGCGCTGCTCTGGCTGGCGCCGTATCTCGGCGTGACGGCGCTGGCCTCGCTGCTGAACGCGCCGGAGCGCCTCACGGCCCTGCGCCTCACCGGTCTGGTCACGCTGGTGGCGCTGGGCGCGCTGCTCGTCTACTGGTGTACCGATACCCCGGCGCGCTTCCGGGCCGCCGTGCGCATCATGATCGGCTTGGCCGGTGTTGAGGCGGCCCTGGCGTTTGCCGGGCTGGTGGTCGCCTGGTTCAATAGCCCGCTCGGCGTGCAGCCGGGGCGCGGCGAGATCCTGGTGCCCTTCGGCACGATGTGGGAGCCGAATGTGCTCGGCAGCTACCTGGCGGCGGGCGCGATCCTGACTCTGGCCGCGTTGCTGCTGCGCCCGGTGGACCGCCGGGGGACCGTCCTGGCGGCCTTGCTCGCGCTGATCCTGGCGGCGCTCGGCTTGAGCCTGGCGCGTGGGGCCTGGGCCGGATTCCTGGCGGGCGCAATCGTGGTTGCCGCAGGCGGATGGCTGATCGGGCGGCGATCTGCGGCGCGGTGGCCCGCGTTGGCACCGGGATGGCCCCTGGCGCTGGGCGCGGGGCTGGCCGCCGCGCTGTTCCTCGTCGCCGTCGCGCCCGCCCTGTTCCCCATGACCACCAGGGGACTGTTCAATCGGGTGAACGTCGCCGCCTACACCCCGCAGGCCGATCCCTCGCTGCGCATCCGCGCGGATATGGCGAGCCAGGCGGCGGCGGAGTTCGCCGCGCATCCGCTGATCGGCCACGGCGCGGGCAGCTTCGGCGTCGACCATTTTGACGAGCAAGGCCGGCCCGGCTGGATCAGCAACCTGGAACTCCATGTGCTGTATGACAGCGGAATCATAGGATTGGTGGCCTTGTTCGGCGGGCTGGCTGTATCGGGATGGGCCGCCCTACGCGCGCTGCGGCATGGCGACCCGGCACACCGCCCGGCCATCCTAGGAGTGCTGGGCGCCGTGGCGGTGCTGCTGGTGGCCTACCAGGCGACCGAGGCCAGTTGGCTGGGCTACACCTGGATCTACCTGGGGTTGCTGGCCCGCGCCGGCACATTAGATCCTGCGCCGGCCCGCTGAAAAGCAACGACCGCCCGGAGCCTCAGCCCCGGACGGTCGTGTTTGCGTTGCAATTGGCTTACGGACCCGGCGTCAGCGTCAGCGGGATCGCCGTCAGGAACGCCTGCCCCTCCGGGGAATTGAGGAAACTGAGCGCGGCGGCGCCGATTGCCAGGAGAATCCCGCCCAGCAGCAGGCCGATCACCCCGGTGATGATGCCGCCGATAGCCAGCCCGCGCCCACCCTGGCCGCGCGCCTTCATCTGGTTCATGGCGACAATGCCGAGTATAATCGCGGCGATGCCCAGGATGACGCCACCCCAGCCGACGCACGCGCCCGGCAGCGAGAGGATCCCGGCGACGAGCGCGATAATCGCGAAGATGTTGGTCCCGCTACTTGCCGCCGGGGCGCCATAGGCGCCCGGCTGCTGATACCCGCCTCCGGGCGCCGGCGGCTGGTAGCCTCCACTTGGCGGCGGCTGATACCCGCCCCCACTCGGCGGCTGGTAGCCGCCTCCACTCGGCGGCGGCTGGTAGCCACCCTGGCCGGCGGGCGGTTGGTAGCCCCCGCCGCCTGCTGGGGGCGGGTAGCCACCCTGGCCGGAGTCCTGCGGCGGATAGCCGCCCTGATTGCCCGATCCGCCCTGGTTGCCGGACGGAGGCTGTCCATAACTCATGCGATCTTCCCTCCTGAAGGTAACTGGAACTAAAATGATGTCCCGACTGCCGTTCGCTCGCGCGTCGCGACTTGCACGCGATTCATGCGTATTAATACGATGCGAGCCAGAGCCTTGTTGCGCGAAACGGGCATGGATCGGCGGTTAGGTGCCGGGCGGCGGGGGCGCGCTGTCCGTAATCGCCGCCGGTGCTAGAGGGTATGGGCGAGTGCAGCCCCAACACGCCGCAGTTCAAAACGGGCGCGCCCCATGTTCCCATCGCGCTCTATAACCAGCAGCAGGAAATAATCGGGGTTGATCATGCGCGCCAGGAAGGTCAACTGGCGGGTCTCCATCGTGATGTTGCGCAAGGCGCCCCACTGTAAGCTGCGGGCGGCGCGCCGCGCGGTCAGCATGAGGTCGGCCAGTTCGACTTCCCAGGCTTGCGACGCGCGGGGCCGGGCCCCGTTCCCCTCACCCGGCAGCGTTTTGGACCCCGTGATCGTTTCGACCGCCACGCCGTCGACCCCTAACAGGCTAATCGCCACTGCGCCGGGGACTTTATCGACAGCGCCGGTCAGCAGCTCGGTCAGATCCATGCTCCAGCTTCTCCTTTCGGGGTGTGCGCCGGCAACCCGCAATCCCGCGCGCTCTAGGCCCGTTTCGCTGCGCCTCGGCGGCAGTATAGCAGAACAGGCCCCAAAATGCAACGAGTGGTCGGTGGGCGGTGGTCAGTGGTCAGTAACGGTGCACAGCGAAGATTACACAGGCCGGATAACCAAACGGCAGCGACAGGTATAAGCCTGTCGCTGCCGTAGGCGATACTTCACAAAATGCACCGGCTCGTCTACTGACCACCGGCCACTGACCACTCGTCGCGCGGCTACATCTCGCGCCGGCCTTCGATGGCGCGGGCCAGAGTCACTTCGTCGGCGTATTCGAGGTCGCCGCCGATGGGCAGGCCGCGGGCCAGGCGGGTGACGCGCACGCCCAGCGGCACCAGTTGGCGGGCCAAATACATGGCGGTGGCCTCGCCCTCCATATTTGGGTTGGTCGCCAGGATCACTTCGTCGACATCGCCCAGCTTCACGCGGCGCAGCAACTCGGCGATGCGCAGCTTATCGGGCGTAATGCCTTCCAGCGGCTGGATCGCGCCGTGCAGCACATGGTAGAGGCCCTTATAGGTGGAGGTGCGCTCCAGCGCCATCACATCCAGCGGCTCCTCGACCACGCAGATCTTGCCCCGGTCGCGGTGCGGATCGGCGCAAATGGCACACGGATCTTCCTCCGTCACATTGTGGCAGACGGTGCAGAAGATAATCTTATCCTTCACATCGGTGATCGCCACGGCCAGGGCCTCGGCCTGCTCCCGGCTGTGGCGGAGCAGGTAAAACGCCAGCCGCGACGCGCTCTTGGGGCCGATCCCCGGCAAGCGGCTGAATTCGCCAATCAGGCGGGCAATCGGCTCAGGGGTGGACTGCATCGATCCTCACATCTCTCTAGATTCGGCTAAACACACACACCAGAATCGCGGATGCCGGCCATCTGTGCCCGGCCCCGGATCAATTTCGTACCTATAATTATACCATACGTAAGAAGATTCGGTAGAGCGCAGGCAGGGACGCACCGGGGAAAAGTGACGTACTTATTGGGGGTAACAGCGTGGGGTAA
>JAICKM010001044.1 GCA_025927935.1 Chloroflexia bacterium
CCCGCGCGATGCCGCCTTCCTGGCGCGGTTCGGTCTCGACGGGTGCCGGCACCAGATCGTGCTGTTTGTGGGGCGGGTGAGCCGGGATAAGGGCATTGATTTGCTAATCGCGGCGGCGCAGACCGTCGTGCGCGCGGCGCCGGAGGCGCGTTTTCTGATCGTGGGGCCGGACTGGGGCGATCGGGCGGAGTTCGAGCGCGCGGTCGAGGCCGCCGGGCTGCGCGAGGTGTTCGTCTTTACCGGGGCGCTCAACGCGGCCGACCTGCGGCGCGCCTATCGCAGCGCCGATCTGATGGCCTTCCCCAGTCGCTATGAGGCTTTCGGCATCGTGATGATCGAGGCCATGGCCGCCGGGGTGCCGGTGGTGGCGACGAATGCGTCCGCGATCCCCTGCGTAGTGGACCACGGGGCGACCGGGCTGCTGTTCGCACCCGAGGATGCGGGGGAACTGGCAGCGCATCTGGTGACACTGCTGCGTGACCCGGCGCTGCGGGCGCGAATGGGCCGCACGGCGGCAGCGCATGTCGCCGCGGAATACAGCCCGGCGCAGCAGATCCGTCGCCTGGAGGCCATTTACCAATCGCTGGTCTGACGCCTGCTTGGTCATTCGCCGGGTGGCCGTTCCAGCGACCGGGCGCGCTGGGTGCCCGGCTTATCGACTAGTGCTCTGCGAGGATATCGCAGGCGCTGGAGTTGGGGTGTATGTTTACCGAAGAAGCGCAATGGCTGAAAACCGCGCTGCAAGATCTCGATCTGCCCGCGGGCGCGACCGTCCTGAATATCGGCTCGTCGACCGAGTCGTTTCGCTGCCTGGGCCAGCCGTTCATTGACTATTACGTGTTCCGGCCGCTCGAAAAGCGGGGCATACAGACCCTACACGTCGATGTGCGCCAGGACGAGGGCGTCGATATCGTGTGCGACCTGACCGACCCGGCCAATGACGCGCTGGTGGAGAAGCTGCCGCAGGCTGATGTCGTCCTCTGCTCCAATATGCTGGAGCATGTGCGGGACCGGGGCATTGTGGTGCGCCGCCTGCAGCAGTTGACCAAACCGGGCGGGCACCTGATTATCACGGTGCCCCATGTATATAAATATCACGAAGACCCGATTGATACCATGTACCGGCCCACAAATAAGCAGTTGGAAGCCCTCTATTCGCGCAAAGAGTTCGCGGTCGTCCGCTCCGCGATTCTGCGCGTGCAATGCGGCTACTTCGATGCGCCCTGGAATATCCGCAAAGACATCTATCTGCGCACCAGCACGTTCATCCGGCGGCGGTTTCTGAAGCACCCGATCAAAAAGGACTTCTGCCGGGTCGCCGTGGTGGTCTTGCGGAAGACGGCCGGCGCATGAGAATCCTGTTTGTGTCGGACCTCTACCCCCCGATCTGGGTTGGAGGGTATGAACTGAATTGCGCGGAGATGGCCGAGGGCCTGCGGGCGCGCGGCCACCATGTGGAGGTGTTGACCAGCGCCTACCGGGCCGAGCAGGTCCACGCCCCGGAGACAGGGGTCTATCGCCTTTTGCAGTTCAAGAGCAATTTGCGGCGGCCCAAGACCGCCGATATGACGGGGGTGGGGCGCAACCGGATCACCGTGCAGTTGCACAACGTGCGCATCATCCGGCGCATCATCGCGCAGGTGCGGCCCGACGTGCTGGTGTTCTGGGGCGGGCATGAGTTGGGGCGCGGGCTGCTGTCGGCGGCGGAACAACGCTGCCGGGTGGTCTATTTCCTGGCCGACAACTGGCTGACCCTGGAGCTGGGGATCGATCAGCGGCCGTGGCGGTACCGGGCGTCGCGCCGCCTGTATGACCTGGCGCTGCGGGTGCTCGGTATTCCCTGCGGGGCGG
>JAICKM010000476.1 GCA_025927935.1 Chloroflexia bacterium
GCCTTCCGGGCCGGGCGGCGTGCCGGGCGGCAAAAGGTGATTGACATACTCCGGCGCGAACAGGGTATCGACCAGGCCAACCTGGTTGCCGCTCAGGACATCCTCGATAAAGCGGCGGACGATGGCTTTGTTCTCTTCAGCGGACATGGGAAAAGCTCCTTTGTGAATTGATTGTTTTGATTGCTTCCACCGGGAACCGGGAGTAGGGAGTCGTCAGCCGCTCCTGGTTCCCGGTTCGCGCTTGAAGGCCGCCTCTGCCGACTACACCGGGCGGTTGGGTGGTTGCCCCCGCCGCGCCCTCCCGCTATAATGGCCTTCAACGTTCTGGTATGAGCATAGCATCGCCGCGTGTAAAAAGCGTCAAAAGGATCACCGCATGAGCCGGCTGAGCGTGCAATGTCTGGGTTCCCCGATGGTGCAGCACGATGCCCAGCCGGTCGCCTTTTCGACGCGCAAGACCCTAGCCCTCCTCGTGTACCTGGCCGTGGATGGCCGCGCGCATTCGCGCGAAGCGCTCAGCGCCCTGTTCTGGCCCGACAGCCCGACCGAGCGGGCGCGCGGCACGCTGCGCAGCACGCTGGCCCTGTTGCGGAACGGCTTGCGGACCGGCACGGGGCACGAATCGGCAGTGGACCCGCCGGGGACCGTGCCGCACCTGGTCAGCGCCCGCGATCAGTTGGCTTTTGACTTCGCCGCCCCCTATGACCTCGACTGCCGGACGCTGGCGACGGCATGGAGCGCGAGCCGCGTGCCTGCCGCCCCCGGACCGGCGCCCGCGCCCGATCTCCTGCCTCGCCTACAGGCTGCGGTAGCCCTCTATCGCGGCGACTTTCTCGCCGGCTTCGGCCTGCCCGATGCTCCCGAGTTTGACGAATGGGCGAATATCCAGCGCACGACCTGGCACCGGCGCCTGAGCACCGTCCTGGCCCGCCTGAGCGCGCTCCAGGCCGAGGGCGGCGACCTCGACGCGGCTCTGGAGACAGCAACCCGCTGGGTGGCCCACGACTCGCTGGACGAGGCGGCCCACCGGCGGTTGATGCAGGTGCATTTCGCCGCCGGGGATCGCAGCGCGGCCCTCCAGGTATATGATGCCTGCTGCGCCTTGCTGGCCCGCGAGATGGGGACGGCCCCCGGCCCGGAGACGGCGGTGCTGGCGCGGCGCCTGCGCACCGGCCCGCCGCCCCATCCCCGCGCCGGGCGCAGCGCACCGTCCGGCCCCTTACCGGCCGGCGAGACGCCGCTCGTGGGCCGCGGCGACGAGCACGCCGCGCTGGCCGCCGCTTACTATCGGGCCGCCGGCGGCGCGCCGCAGGTTGTCGCCCTCACCGGCGAGGCGGGCATGGGCAAAACGCGCCTGGCCGGAGCGTTTCTGGCCTGGGCCGCCGGGCAGGGCGCCGACGTTGTGTGCGGCCAGGGCTTCGAGAGCAACACCGGCCTGCCCTATCAGCCGCTGGTCGACGCGCTGCGCCTGCGCCTGGATCAGGAGAATGCGCCGGAGGATCTGCTCGGCGATCTCTGGCTGGCCGAGTTGAGCCGGCTTTTGCCGGAACTCCGCGAGCGCTATCCCGATTTACCGCCGCCCACCGGCGAAGACAGCCTGGTCCGGTCGCGCCTGTTCGAGGCGATTGCCCGCCTGGGTACGGCGCTGGCCCAGCGCGCCCCGCTGGTCCTCTTCCTGGACGATCTGCAATGGGCCGATGCCGCGTCCCTGGACGTGCTGCACTATAGTGTGCGCCGCTGGGTCGCCGCGCATGTGCCGGTGCTGGTGCTGATCGCTTTACGGGCCGAGGCGTTGCAACCTGCGCCGTCCGCCGCCGCGGGCCTGGCCCGCTGGCTGGCCGCCCTGGAGCACGAACTCCCCGTGACCCGGCTGCCGCTTGGCCCGTTGCCCGCCGCAGCGATCCACGATCTGGTCTGGCAACTGGCCGCGGCGCCCGCCGAAGCGGTTGCGCGCCTGAGTGACTGGCTGGCCGCCGAGACAGGGGGTCAGCCCTTCTTCCTGCTGGAAACCCTGAAAGCGTTGGTGGAGCAAGGAATCGTGCCCGCCCGCCTGGGGGCGCGGGGGGCCTGGGTGCTCGACGTGGCCGCGATCCGCTGGCCCGCCCCGGACGGCTTTCTCGCCCCGGCGGTGCGCAATGTGATTAGCGCGCGCCTGGCCCGGCTGGGTCCCATGGCTGCCGCGCTGCTGGCCGCGGGGGCGGTGCTCGGCCAGGGCTGCCACTTCGCGCACCTCTGCGTGGTCGCGGCCCTGGCCGAGTCCGCGGGCCTCGCCGCCCTCGACGATCTGCTCGCCGCCGGGCTGTTGCGCGAATCGGGCAGCGCGGAACAGCCCGGATGCTACTTCTTCACCCACGACAAGATTCGCGCCCTCGTCTATGCCGAGGCGGGGGCCGCCCGGCGGCGCCTGTTCCATCAGCGAGCCTACACGGCGCTGGAGGCCGTCGCACCCGCCGCGACGCTGGCCCATCATGCCGCCGGGGCCGGGCTGACCGCCGCCGCCGTGGGGCACAGCCTGGCCGCCGGGGATGCCGCCCTGGCCGTGTTTGCCGTGCGCGATGCGCTGACCCACTACCAACGCGCCCGCCGGTTGCTGGCCGAAGCGGCTATACAGGATGGCCCGCGCGTCCCGCTTGCCGATCAGCACCGGCTGTATGTGCAACTGGGCCGCGCCTGCGAACTGACCGATGATTGGGCCGGGGCACGGGAAGTCTACCACGAAATGCTGGCGGTGGCCCGATCCGCGGCGGCGCCCGCGATGGAATGCGCCGCGCTGAACCGGTTGGCCGCGCTGGCGGTACAGGGGACCGCCGATCTGGACCCCGCGGCGCTGCTGGCCGTGGCGCTCGACACGGCCACGGCTGCCGGCGATGCCGCCGGGCTGGCGGACACCGAGTGGACGCTGGCCCAGATGCACTTCACGCAACGCGCCGCGGCGGAGGCAGTAGCACATGGCCGGCGGGCGCTGGCGGGCGCGCAGGCCGCCGGGCTGCCGGAACTCGCCGCGCGCAGCCTGAATATGATGGCTTATGCCGAACTCGATCTGGGGGAGTGGGCGGCTAGCGCCGATCATGCGCGGGAAGCGGCCACCGCCTACGCCGGGTTGGGTAATCGCGCGCTGGATGCCGACAGCCACTGCGTGCTCGCCAATGCGCTGATCCATCAGGGCTGCCCTGGCGATGGGGTCGCCGCGGCGCGGACAGCTCAGGCGATTACGCGGGCCATCGAAAACACCTGGGGCCAGGTGAGCAGCACCCTCTGCCTGGCCCTGGGCCTGAGCGAACTGGGCGCCTACGGCGAGGCGTTGGCCGTCGCGCAAGAGGGTCGCGCGCTGGCCGCCGGCGCGGCTCTGCCGGCGGCCATGCAGATCTTCAGCCTGGCCCGGTTAGGAGGAGTCTATCGGGCGCTCCAGTCTCCCGCCCGTGCACGGGCCGCGCATGACGAAGCCCTGGCGCTGGCCGCCGCGCCGGGCCTGCGCTGGTGGTTCGCCGAGATGATCGCCGCCGAACTGTGCGCCGACTACGCGCTGGCCGAGGACTGGACCCACGCGGCCGGCTATGGCCGGCAGGCGCTCGCCGCCGGCGGGGCACTGCCGTTTGTCGGGCTGCTGGCCGGGGACGCCATTGCGGCGCTGGCCTATAGCGGCGCACACGGTGAAGCCGCCGATCACGCGGCGCGCTTCGCGGCGCGGGCCGGCGCGAACCCGCGCTATCGACTGGCGTATGCGCGCGGGATGGGCGCGCTGGCCGCGGTCCGCGGCGATGCGGCGGGCGCATTGGCACACCTTCAGGCGGCCCTGGATCTGGCGCAGCGCCTGGGCCTGTCTGGCGAGGAGTGGCGGGTGGCCGCGCGGATGGCCGCGCTCCAGGAAGCGACCGGGGCACCGGCCGCGGCAGCCGCCAACTACGCGCGGGCTGCCGCGCGCCTGCGGGCGCTGGCCGGCACAATTGAGGCACCGGCCGAGCAGGCGGCGTTCCTGGCCGCCCCGCCGGTGCGCGCCGTGCTGGCCGCCACTGCTTGACATGGCGCGCGCCCGAAGGCTCACTTCGGAATGGCGCATCCTGTCAGACTGGCACGCTTTGTGAAGAGTCCGGGGGCACGTAGGCGAGCGGGCAAGTGGAGCCAAGGGGTGGCGGGACAAGGAGGGGATCTCATGCAGGTACAGGGGAGGCCGCCGGTGGCGGGCGGCTACGCGCAGGCGGCGGCCATCGACCGGCAGCCGTTGTCGGCGTTTCACTGGAAGCTGTTGTTGCTGGCCGGGATCGGCTGGATGTTCGACTCGATGGACGTGGGGCTGATCACGTTCGTGCTGCCGGTGCTGGGCGCGGAGTGGAAGCTGGCGCCCGACCTGCGCGGCCTGGTGCTCAGCGCCGGGTTCCTGGGTATGTTCGTCGGCGCGGCGGTGGCGGGCATGCTGGCCGACCGCTTTGGGCGCACGCTGATCTTCGGCAGCACCCTCGGCATCTTCGCCGTGGCGACCGGGCTGACGGCGCTGGTGCCGTCGCCCGCGGTGCCCGCCGGGGTGCAGGCCGTGGACCTCGCGCACCTGGGCGACTACGGCTCGCTGATGACCAGCGTGCTCATCCTGCTGGTGTTGCGCTTCCTGGTGGGCCTGGGGTTGGGTGGGGAACTGCCCGTCGCCAGCACGCTGGTGGGCGAGTGGGCGCCCGCCGAGCAGCGCGGGCGCATGATGGTGCTGCTGGAGAGCTTCTGGGCCTACGGCTGGATCATCGCCGCGGCGGTCGGCCTGCTGCTCATCCCCGCGCTGCCGGGCGGCTGGCGCATCGCCTTCGCGCTGGGCGCCATCCCCGCGCTCTATACGCTGATTTTGCGCCGCAGCATCCCCGAGTCGCCACGCTACCTGGAGAGCCGGGGCGATAGCGCGGGCGCGCGGACGATGATGCAGGCCGCGGGGATGCAGGCGGCGACCGCCGCCGCGCCCGCGCGGGTGACGGCCCCGCCGAGCGCGGGCCAGGCGTTGCGCCGCCTGTTCCAACCGGGCCTCGTGCGCCGCACGGTCATGCTCTGGATCCTCTGGTTCGGCATCGTCTTCAGCTATTACGGCATCTTTAGCTGGCTGCCCACCCTGATGACCCAGCACAGCAACCTGGTGCGCGGCTTCCAGTACACCTTCCTGATCACCCTGGCCCAGGTGCCCGGCTATTTCAGCGCGGCCTGGCTGGTCGAGCGCTGGGGCCGCAAGCCCACGCTCATCGCCTACCTGATCGGCACGGCGCTGGGCGCGCTGCTCTACGGCTACGCGCTGGTCGATCCGGGTGTGCCCGATGCCTGGCTGGTCTTTTCGGGCGCGATACTCTCGTTTTTCAACCTGGGCGCCTGGGGCGTGGTATATACTTATACACCGGAGCAATATCCGACCGCCGTGCGCGGCAGCGGTGCCGGGTGGGCCGCCGCCGTGGGCCGGCTGGGAGGTATCCTGGGACCGTATGTGCCGGGTCTCTGGTTAGGGGCCGGGCTGGGCAAGGAAGGGCTGTTCGCCGTCTTTACCGTCGTGGTGCTGATTACGGCGGTGGCCGTCGGGCTGCTGGGCACCGAGACGCGGGGCCGGCGCCTGGAAGAGATCTCCGCAGAGGTTGAATAAGCCCCGTGCGTCGGGTATAATGGACAAACGTGAGCCTGCGGGCGCC
>JAICKM010000656.1 GCA_025927935.1 Chloroflexia bacterium
CGGCGGCTCCCAGTCGTAGCGCGGGAACACGTGGGCATGCAGGAAGGCGTCGGTGTTGCCCAGGATCGAGTAGTTTACCCGGCGGGGCCGGCAGACGCGCTCAATCGCCTCGCCCAGCAGGCTCATGTCGCGCAGGTAGGCCACCCGGCCCGGTAGCGGCAGGTCGGTCAGCTTTTCCACCCGCGGCGCGGCCAGCAGCACGCAATAGCCCGGCAGGAACTGTGTGTCGCCGATCACGGCGAAGCCGCTCGGCATGCGGGCCAGCACCAGCGGGTTTTCGCCGCGCTCCGCCGCCCGGATGCGGTCCTGGCGCCAGTCGTCCAGCGGTCCGGCGTCGCCTGAGGTGCCGGGACCGGCCTCGCGGGACATCAGCAGGAACTCGGTGTCGCCCTCGCTCGTGGGGCTATGAAAGACGAGGCCCGGCTTGAACCCGGCCCGCCGGTAGACGCGGATGGCCCGCGCGTTGAAGGTGGCGACGCTCAGGCGAAACCGCGCCGGGGCAAAGGTGCGCCGGGCGAAGTCGATCCCGGCCTGCACAAAGGCCAGGCCCTGCCCGTGGCCGGTCAGCTCGGGCCGCAGGCCCAGGCCGATATCGAGCGTGTCCTTGCCGGGATAGAGTCCCTGGCGGTGGCCGCCCGGCACCTGGGCCTCCGCGCCGAAGCAGAAGAAGCCGGCCAGCGTGCCGTCCTCCGTCCGCACGGCGTAGTAGGCGTGGGCCGGGTTGAGCAACGCGGGCAGGGCGCCGGGCACCGTGTTGTAGAAGGAAAACGGCGGCTCATACCGCCAGCCGGCAATATCTCGCGCGGCCTCTTCATCCATCGGGGTGATGCTATATGCCATGCGCCTGCCTCCTTTGCGCTGAACCGGCCTTATCCCATCAGCATAACATCGGCGCTCTTACCAGCGTACATGATAATCGGTCAGGCCCGGCGCGTGTGCCGCGTCCACGGTGATCGTGGCGTCCCGGTGGCCGCTGGCCGCCAGCAAGCCGTCGAGCAGGCCCAGCATATAGCGCGGGTGCAGGATGCTGTGGTGGGCGCGGAAGACGGCCGCGCCGGGGCCATCCGGGATGACCTCAAAGCGCGTGTAATTGGAGACCGATTTGAACGCCTGGGCCGCCAGTTGGAGCGCGTGGAAAGTGCTTGCCATGTGCAGCGCGGCCATGATCACGCGACCGACGACGGTGGCCCGGTAGGCGGCAAACGCTCGCCGGCCAAACTCTTCGTAAGCATCGACGCGGGGCAGATCGGGAAAGCAGCGCTCGGTGAGCAGATCCAGGACTTTGCGGGCCACTTCGGGCGGGTATTCGCGCTGGGGCCGGCGCAGATCATAGCCGCAGCGCGTGCGCAGTTCTTCGATAAGCGCGGGCTGCTGCTCGGCCTGGACGGCGCGGGTCAGGCTTTCCAGCGCGGCCTGATAGACGACCTGGACAATGGGGCGACTCGCGGGTTGTTGCATAGTGCGCTCCCTTTCATGCCGGCCTCCCATGCAGCGGATACCGGCAGTAGTGGCGGAGAGTCGCGTCGAGGGGGGCGCCGTCGGGCTGGACGGCGACCGGCAGATCGGGCAGGGCGGCGTGCCAGGCCGCCGCCGTGGCCGGATCGGCGCAAATGAGCAGCCCGGCGCGCTGGGCCAGCGTCGCGCGCCAGGCGGCGGGGATGCTGTCGGGGCGCCGCGCCACCACATCGGCGGCCAGCGGCACCGCGGGGGCCAGGGTGGCGGCGGTAGGCAGGGTGGCACCGACGGCCAGGAGCAGATCGGCGGTGGCGGCCACCTCCGGCGTGGTGGGCGGCGGGAAGCCGTCGGGGCGCGAGCCGGACGGTGGGGGCAGGGTCCATCCGGCGCCGCTCGCGTGGCTCGTGGCCGTCTGCACCCGGAACTCATCGCCCAGGATGGCCTGGAGCGCGGCGGCGCGCGCCTGGTCGGGACCGGCTGCCGGAATCAGCAGCAGCACGCGACTCGGCGCAGCCTCGGCCACCAGTGGATAGAGATCGAGGGCGGCGGCGATACGGCGCATGGCGTCTGCGTAGGCCGCCCCGGCGAACTGCGGCTGGAAGGGTCTCTGGAACAACGGCAGGATCGCGCTGTCGGGCCGGCGGCGGGCAGCCTGGATGCGGGCGCGCTCGGCCACCAGGTGCGGCAGGCGCTCATCCAGGCGGCGCATCGCCAGCAGATGGGCGACAGTCATTGGCGGCAGGGCAGCGGGGTGGCCGTTCGCGAGGTCCGCGTCGCCCGCAGTGCCGCCCAGGCGGTAGTGTTGCGGATCGATAGCGTCGCCCGCCGCCAGCAGGGCGCGCTGCCATTCCAGCAGCAAGGCGGCGGGCAGCACGCGGTTTTCGGTATCGCCCGCGTAGTTCTTGAAGACGGCGGAAAGCGTGTTGGCCTCGAAGAGCAGGTAGCGCCGGTGTGACGGGGCACGCTTGGCGCCCGTCGTGCCGCCCTCCTTGTGGTAGACCACCGAATGGGGCGCGAAGACCACGCGGTAACCCAGCACCCAGAGTCGCCAGCCGAGATCGACATCCTCGAAGTAGATGAAAAAGCTGGTATCGAAGCCGCCCGCGGCCAGGAACACGTCGCGGCGGATCAACATGGCGCCGCCGCAGGCGAAGAGCAGCGGGTCGCCGTTGCCGGGGCCGGCCGGGCAATCGGGCCAGCCTACGACCGCCTGCTGCCGCCCCACGCCGAACAAGTTAGCTGTCGCGCCGTTGAAGTCGGACTCGGTATCGTCCCAACTGCGCATGTAGGACGCGGCGCAAACGGCTTCCGGGTCACGGGCTAGCGCGCTGAGGTAGCCGTGCAGCCAGCCGGGATGGACCCGCGTGTCGTTGTTGAGGAAGACCACGTACTCGCCCGTGGCCGCCCGCGCCCCGGCGTTGCAGCCGCCCGCGAAGCCGATATTGCCGCCGTTATCCACGATGCGTGTGCGCGGATATTCGCGGCGGATAAAGGCCAGCGACTCATCGCGCGAGCCGTTGTCGGAGAGGATCCACTCCTGCCGGTCGAGCGGGTAGTCGGCGGCGGCGAGCGAGGCAAAGCACTCCGGCAGGTGCTCCATGCCGCTCATGTTGGGCACGACAATCGAGATCAGCGGCAGGGTACTCATTCGGCGTAGAGGAGCCGGTACACCAGGTGGCCGGTGGCCGGGATGCCGTCCTCGTAGCGCCCGCTCGGCTCGTCCGGTTGCGGCAGCCGCGCCCACAGCGTCACCGCGTCGCCCGGCACCGCGTGCGGCGCCTCGGCCACCACGTAGAAGGAGCGCCCGGCGGAGTTGGCGATGGGCGGGAAGTGGAAGCGGAAGAAACCACCGTCGCGCACGCTGACCACGGGCACCTTGACCTGGGCAATATCGTCTTGCGTGCCGGGGCTGGGCCGCAGGTGGATCACCAGGTAGCCCGTGTTGAGGCGGGTGAAGGTGGCGACCTGTAGCTCGACGCCGCACAGCCCCGCCCGCTCGGCGACGAAGCGCTGCCCATGGCTGTGCCCGGCGATCAGTTCGGGCAGCGCGAACCGTTGCTCACCTTCGACCGTGACCGGGCGCGCTCGCCCGCCGGGCAGGTAGGGCCGCAGCAGGCTCTGGCCACGCGCCACGACCTGAGCCAGCGGCGCGCGCCGGCGGCGGCGTGTCCGCGCCAGCACCGGCGCCAGCGGGCTAGGAGTCCGGACGGGCGCTTCCCCGACTGTGTTCGCGGACTCCAGGGCGGGGCCATGCTCGTTGGGGTGGGCAATGGCTTGCTGGATCATGCGCTCGCGGGCCTGGGCCACGGCGCCGCGGCTCGCGCGCAGGTAGGGCCGGCGCACAAAGGCGTCGAGCGCATCGATGGTGCGGTCCCAGGTGAGCCGCTCGCGCACCAGGCGCTGGGCGTTGGCGCCGCGCCGGGCCGCTTCCGCCGGGTTGTCCAGGATGCTCTGCACGATGGCCTGGATGCCCGCCACGTCGTCCGGATCGACCACCCAGCCCGCCTCGTATTCCTCGATTAACGCGGCGATCTCGGAGAAACGCCCGTGGATCACCGGCAGGCCGCACCACAGATAGTGGACGGTCCGGCTGGCGAAGGCCAGTTCGCGTTCGGGGTTGCGGCGC
>JAICKM010000970.1 GCA_025927935.1 Chloroflexia bacterium
CGTCGCCGCGCCTGGCCCCCAGAGGAGCGACCGGCCAGCCGGATCGAAGGCGATGACCACCTGGTGGATCTGCTCCAGCAGCGCGGCCTGCCAGCGCACCGGGTCGGGCACAGGGACAGCGGGGGGCGGAGTGGGCGCGGTTGTATACATGATCGGGCCGCCTGGGAATCGTCGTGGGTCTCTGCCGCGACACCGGCGGAGACTGCATCGGATGGGCTAATTCAGTTGCCCTAGTTGTAGCATTTTGACGTGCCGGGCGGCAATGGACTTTGGTCCCTGATCAAACCTTACCACCTGGCCCCCATTTGCGGGAGCCGGGCGCCTCACTCCACCTGCGGCGCGCGCCGGATCGCCGGATCGGTAAAGATGTCGTACTCGTCGGTGCTGCGCGTGGAGAACTCGGAGACCACGGCGCCCTCGTCGCCGGCCTGAAACCAGTGCAGCGTGTCGGGCGGGATGGTGTACTGCTCGCCGGGGCGCAGCACGATCTCATGGCGCACGGTGTACGTCTGCTCGCGCCCCGCCGGGGGTTGCGCCTGCGCATCGGCCACGGGCGGGCCGGCCACGTACAGGTAGACGCTGCCCCAGCGGCAGCGGAACGTCTCTTCCTTGCCCGGCTCCCCGCCGACGGGCGGGTGGCGGTGCTCCGGGCAGGTCTGGCGTGGGAAGAGCACCAGTTCCTTGGCGCAGCAGCGCTGCGTGTTGACATAAACCACCAGTTGCAGCCCGGTCGTCTCCAGTTCGCCCAGGCCCATGTCGGCGATCTCGATGTTGGCCGCCTCTTGCGGCGTCAGCACGATGCCGGCGCGGTCCAGATATTCGCGGCTGCGGCGGCGGGCCGCCTCCTGTTGCTCGGCGGTAATCATAACGGCGTTGTCCTCCTCACGTAGGGTCCGGCTCCTGGCTTTCCAGCGGACTCGCGGCGGACTTGCGGGCCAGCAGATACATCCGCCGGGTGGGGTGTTCCAGCGGCGCATACGGCGGGCGCTCAACATAGGCTTCCAGGGCGAAGCCCGCCGCGACCAGGGCAGCTTCGACGGTCCCCCGGTCATAAAAGTAGAAATCCAAGTCCACGGCATAGCCCCACCACTCGTCGAGATGGACCGGCTCCGTGCCGATATGGAAACTCAGCAGCAGCAAGCCGCCCGGCTGCAACACGCGATGGAACTCGCCCAGGCCCCGCGGCAACTCGGCGGGCGGCAGGTGGATGACCGAGTAGAAGGCGACGATCCCCGCCCACGCGCCGTCCGCCACGTCCAGGGCCAGCATATTGCCCTGGCGGAAGGGGATCTCCGGCGTCAGTTGCGCGGCCAGGGCCACCATCGCCGGCGACAGATCGACGCCCACCACGCGCAGCCCACGCCCCAGCAGATAGCGCCCGATCTGCCCCGGCCCGCAGCCCACATCGGCCACCGGCCCGGAGCGCGGCACCTGCTCGGCAAAGCAATCAAGCAGCGCCCGGTCGAGCGGCTTGTGCGCCAGTTCGTCGAAGAACCGCGCCGCGTACTCCGGCGTCACCCGGTCATAGCTGCGCTGCAACGCTGCGCTGCGATCCATGCGGCCGCCCTCGCTACCCGGTGGCGTCCCCGTATGCCCAGCCGTCGATGGCCGGCGGGGTAATCCCATGTTGCGACAGGATCGTGGCGATGTGGCCGCGGTGTTCGGCGCCATGCTGGATGGCCTGCGTCAACACGATATAGGCGGGCACGGTCGTCATCTGGCCCTGGTATTCCTGCGTCACGGTGTCGTCCATGCCCACGCGCGCCGCCTCGCGGGCCAGCCCGGCGCCCGCCGCCTCCGCCCGCGCCCGCAGTTCGGGCAACGACAGGCTCTCCCCGCGCCGCAGCGGCTGCTCGACGGGTCGCCCGGTGAGCAGCGATAGATAATGCTCCTCATTCCCGACGAGATGCGTCAAAGTGTGCCGGATCGTGCCGAACGTGCCCGGCGCGGTCAGGTCCAGTTGCGCGGCGGGCAGCGCCGCGCAGGCGTCGATCAGTTGCAAGTTGGCCCAGGTGTTCTGGTGGAACAAGGCCACGATCACCGATTTTGCGATGGATGTCACGATACGTAGACCTCCCTATGGACCAGGGTAGCGTGTCACTCTGAGCGCAGTGAAGAGTCTCGGCGCCAGGGCCATGGACTTGTCACTCTGAGCGCAGCGAAGAGTCTCGGCGCCTACGCAGCGGGCAGGCCCTTGCCACCCAGAGGGACCACCTCGATGCGCTCGCCGCCCGCGATGAGGGGCCGGCCCCGCGCGATCAGCGCCTGCAC
>JAICKM010000300.1 GCA_025927935.1 Chloroflexia bacterium
CGGGCAGCGTCTACGCCAACGACTACGCCGCGCACTGGACCACCAGCAACCCCGAGTACCAGTGGTTGGAGAACGACCTGGCGACGCACCCGACGGGGCTGAAGTTCGCGGTGTTCCACTACCCGCTCTACTCGGACAACGCCAGCGAGACTTCGGACACATTCCTGCAAGGGGCGACCAGCCTGGAAGGGCTGCTGAGCCGCTACGGGGTAGACATTGCCTTCAACGGCCATGCCCATATCTACGAGCGCAACCGCAAGGCCGGCAGCAACAGCTTAATCAGCTATGTGACCGGCGGCGGGGGGGCCAAGCTGGAGCCGGTCAGCCATTGTAGCGCCGTCGACGCCTACAGCATCGGCTGGAGCTATTCGGCGAACGGCGGCGCGGGCGGCGGCAGCGCCTGCGGAGGAGCGAGCCGGCCAACGAGCCTGCGCCAGGTGTTCCACTTCCTGCTGGTCACGGTGAACGGCACGCAGGTCACGGTGGCCCCCACCGACTCGCAGGGCCACATCTTCGACGTGCAGACCTACAGTTTCAATTAGGGCAGCCGTAGCACGGCCCGGTGACCGGCGCTGGTTGAGGCTACGTGTGAACTCGCCGCCATACCCACCGGCTGGAGTCAGGATCGTGCGGGCCGTAGTCGTTTCCATCGGCTAATTGCACGATCCCGACTTCGCCGGTTGCCCGCTGGGCGGTCGTCATTACCGGCGCCCCTGGCGAGCCAGGGGCATCGCCCCGGCTTCGTGCGCCGTCTACCAGCTCACCGCAGCCAGGGGCGCGGCCCAGTGGGTCCGCAGCAGCCGACCCGCGCCGGGGCAGCCCAGCTCGGTGGAGACATCAGTACCGCTGCAAGCCGCGCGCTTCGCGCAAGCCGTCGCGCCAGGCTTCAACCTGGCGGTTGTGCCGGCGGAGTTCCTTGACGCGCAGGCCGCTGTGGGCCGGGTCGCTGTAGCGGGCGTAGAAGGCATCGAGATCGGCGGTGAGGGCGCGCACCGTGGCGGCGTGGGCGGGGTCGGTGGCGAGGTTGGTGCGCTCGCCGGGGTCGGCGCGCAGGTCAAAGAGGTCGTCCGGGCCGTGCGGGTAGCGCCGGACCAGCTTGTAGTGCGGCGTGCGGATCATGCGCAGGTCGCCGTATTCGCCGCAGAGAGTGTCGCTCCAATCGGGCGGGGGCGTGTGCTGGGCCAGCGGGCGGTAGCTGCGACCGGGGTAGTGGTTGGGCGGGGCGGCGCGCACCGGATCGATCCCGGCCCAGTCGCAGATGGCCTGGAAGCTGTCATAGTGGTCCACGCAACGGGCGACCACATGGTCCGCCGGGATCTCGCCGGGCAGCCGGGCGATCAGCGGCACGTGGATCGAGATCTCGTACATATTGAGCGGGCGGGTGCTGTTGCCCTTGCCCCAGAAGCCGTGGTGGCCGAGCGCCAGGCCGTGGTCCGATGTGTAGATGACCAGGGTGCTGTCGAGCCGCCCCTGATCGTGCAGCCGTTGCAGGAGGCGGGCGGCATGGCGGTCCATGTCGGTGACGGCGGCGTAGTAGTTGGCGTAGCGGCTGCGGAGATCCTCTTCCGTCCAGGTGGCGCGCTGGGGAAAGCCCTCGTTTTGCCGCCAGGGGTGCGGCTCGTAGGGCGGGATGTCGCGGAAGGTGGCGTCGCGGTAGCGAGCCACCAGGGCCGGGTCCTGGTTGGCGTAGGGCGAGTGCGTGGCGATGTAGCCCACCTGGAGGAAGAACGGGCGATCCGCGGGCGTGCCGTCGAGGAAGCGCAGCGCGTGGTCGGTGATGAAGCCGGTCTTGTTGCCGCTGAGCGTCAGGGGTTGGCCGTTGAGGACGTAGGTGTAGTTCTCGATGTGGTCGCCCTGCCAGCCGGGCAGGCCAAAGTACCAGTCGAAGCCGCGCGGCGTCTCATGCGAGCGCCCCAGGTGCCACTTGCCGCTGAGGCCGCAGTAGTAGCCCGCGCCGTTCAATAGCTCCGGCAGGGTAATTTCATCTTGCAACCAGTCGTAGTCGCCGAACTCCGGTTCCGAGTCCTGGATCCAGTCGTGGATGCCCACCTGCGACGGGGTGCGCCCGGTGAGCAGGCAGGCGCGGGCGGGCGAGCAGACGGGTGTGGGCGTGAAGGCGTGGGCGAAGCGCACCCCCTCGCGGGCCAGTTGATTCAGCGTGGGCGAGTGGACCTCGGAGTTGCCGTAACAGCCGGTAGCCCACGCGCCGTGGTCGTCGGTCAGGAAGAGCAGGATGTTGGGGGTGGTCATGGGCGCCTCCAGGAGAGCATGCCGCCAATCCGCAGCCAGGTACTCTGTAGAACGGGCAAGCACGGCGCCAGTTATCGCGGGCCATCCGGCCATGCACGCGGAAATGCACCGCGAAGACGCGAAGGGCGCAAAGACTGTTTATATAAGGCTGTATTCTCCGCGTCCTTCGTTTAATGGCGCCCTATTTCGGGACGGAACACCCGCCGGGGGCGGCGCCGTCTGGCCCCTGGAAGGGGCGGGCTACCGGCGCGAGAGCTTGCCTGCGCGGGCTAGTCCCCGTTTTGTTCCCGCATGAGGCGCTGGTGATCGCGCCGTTTGCGCCGGCAGTCGAGACATTGCTTGGGGTACGCTTGCACCCAGAAGCGCAGGGTTTCGTACCAGTGCTGCTGCTCAGCGGCGGCGAAGATGAAGTCGGTGTCGCAATCCTCACAGTGCAGGCGATGGTCGTAATAGGCCAGGTATGGCTCGAAGTCGCGCCACCGTTGCCGCCAGGGTTGCCCCACGAGCGCGGCTCCCCCCTCGATACAGCGGGAACAGGCCCAGTACAACTCTCCCCGCGCCGCCGCCGCAACGCTCCATCCCGGCGGGCGCCGGTCGGGATCACTGCCGGTGTCACGCATGTGGGTCTCGATGGCCGGCAACGGGGTTTCGGTTGCCACATCCCGTATTTGCTTACAGCAAGGGCAGACCAGCGTGGAGGGTATGGCTTCCGGTGGTCGCCAATGGATGGCATAGGCGCGGAAGGGTCGATCTGTGTCATTCATCAGGCGCTCGCTTTGCTCCGCCGATACTGTGCCAGGGTTGCTTTGTAAGGTGGTGTGGCTCTAGCGCACCCAGCTTGATGTAGCCGCATATGGGATACGCGCTTATTGTACCACGATTCGGCGGCGCCCACCTGCCCCAGGGCGGTTACAACGGCCCCGGTATCCCTGTGTGCAGCCAGGACGCGGGCACGGTTGGGGTGGGGCACAGCCCGCCCCGAATCGGCCCGTTTCTCGTTCTGGGATTACAACGGTATAGAATCTGCTGCGCTGTATTTGCATTGTCAGCGTATCACCGCGAGCCACCATCCACGCGGTTGCGTAGCGTCTGCTACACGTTAGGGCACAGCAGAAAGGAATACCCATGTCTCACCATTATTCGGGACCGGATTTCGCGTTCCCGCATGGGGACGCCCGCCTGGATCTCTGCGATCTGTATGCCTTCCTCAAGCCGGGCGACGCGAGCAAGTCGATCTTAATCATGGACGTGCATCCGTCGGTCGGGGTGAACCCGCAGGGTCCGACCACCAGGGAGCCGTTCGCGCCCGGCGCGATCTACGAGTTGAAGATCGACACGAATGCCGACGCCGTCGCCGACATCGCCTACCGGGTGCAATTTACCCCGGGGGCGAACGGGGCGCAAACCGCGACCGTGCGGCGCGTGGAGGGCGCGGACGCCGCCGGGACCGGCGACAGCGGGGAGACCCTTATCGAGGGGGCGCCGGTGTCGATGGGGCGGGAGGCCCAGGTGACGACCGCCGGGGACTACCGCTTCTTCGCGGGCTGGCGCAGCGATCCCTTCTTCTTTGACGTGGGCGGCGCCCTGAACGACATGCAGTTCACCGGCGATGACTTTTTTGCCGACAAGGACGTGTGCAGCATCGCCCTGGAGGTGCCCAATGGGGCGCTGGGGACGGGCGCCGTGGCCCTGTGGCACCGGACGCTGGCGCCGGCAGACGGCGCGGGTGCCTCTTTAGAGGCAGGCTGGGTGCAGGCGGATCGCGGGGCGCGCGGGTCGCAATCGGTCTTCTTCTGCCCCGGCGACGAAAAGGCCGCGTACCTCGGCGGCGAGCCGGCGGACGATGCCCGCTTCGTGGACAGCTTCGCCCATGCGCTGGAGCACAGCGGCGGCTATACGGGGAAGGAAGCACGGCAGGTGGCACAGACGCTGCTGCCCGATATTCTCCCCTACGACCCCGCCCACCCCGCGCTCTACTCGAAAAACGGGCGCGCGCTAACCGACGATGTCAGCGATATGTTCCTCGCCGTGTTCACCAACGGCAAGGTGACAGGCGACAAAGTCGGCCCGCACACCGACTTCCTGGCCGAGTTCCCCTATCTGGGACCACCGCACAGCGCGTAGCCTGGACGTAGCTATAACGAACCGAGGCGCCCACGCAAAAGCGGCCATTGGGGACTTCGTGAGAAGCTACCCAATGGCCGCCGCTACAATGCGGCTATCCCCCACGAGACGAGACTCTTCGCTGCGCTCAGAGTGACAAGTCTAACTTGTTACTGACCACTGACCACTCGTCTTTACTCAGCACTCAGCACTCAGCACTCGTCGGCGGGCGGGATGTTCTGGTTCTGGCGGAAGAAGTTGGTCGGGTCGTACCGGCGCTTGACGGCGCGCAGGCGGTCCCAGTTGGCGCCGTAGGCGGCGCGCACCCGCTCCGGGCTTTCGGCGTCCAGGAAGTTGACGTAGACACCCTCGCCCAGGACCGGGGCCATGGCGGCGAGGAAGTTGTCGGCCCAGGCGCGATGGGTGGCCGCCTGGGCGGGGTCCACCCAGGTGGGCATCGCGTTGACGATGAACTGGGCGGTGCGCCGGCCAAACGCGGTCGCCCCGGCGGGCACGCGGCGCATGGCGCCGCCCAGTTGATTGAGATGCAGGGCCGTCATCGGGCCAGGCATGGCGGCGGCGTAGGCCACGATGGTGTCGATGGCTGCATCCGAGAGCGTGTCCAGGTAGCCCGACTTGATATAGTGCTGGACGCCCAGCTCCCCGGCCGGCTCGCCTACGGCCTGCATCACCGCGTAGGGCACCGGCCCGACCGTATCGACGGCGGGCGCGCCGAATGCGCGCAGCGGGGCGAGCACGCGGGCGCCCTCCTCCAGGTCGCCGGAATAGGCGACGGAAATGACGATCACCGGTTGGCCGTGGAGGGCGGGCGGCACGAAGGGCAGCGGGGGCGCGGTCATAAACATCACGATGCTGCCGAACGCGTCGGGCGCCGTGGCCGCGAACTCGCGGTAGAAGCGCAACACTTCGCCGGCCTGGGCCACCGGATAGCCGATCATCCCGCCAAATAGCATCGTCACCGGGTAGAGCCGCATCTCCAGCGCGGTCACGACGCCGAAGTTGCCGCCGCCGCCGCGCACAGCCCAGAACAGGTCGGCGTTTTCCGTGGCGCTGGCGTGGCGCAGCACGCCATCGGCGGTCACGATGTCCACGGCCAGCAGGTTGTCGATACTGAGGCCGTAGTGGCGGGTCAGCCAGCCGACGCCGCCGCCGAGGGCTACGCCGGCCACGCCGGTCGTCGGGCACGTCCCCGCGGGCGTCGCCAGACCGTGCGGCCCTGTCGCCGCCTCCAGATCCTTCCAGCGCGCGCCCGCCTCCACGCGGGCCACCCGCGCGGCAGGGTCTACGGTAATCTTGCGCATCCCCGACATATCAAGGACCAGGCCGTCGTCCACGACGCCGAGGCCGGCCAGACTGTGCCCGCCGCCGCGCACGGCGAGGGGCAACTCTTGCTCTTTGGCGAAGCGCACGGCACGCACCACATCTTCGGGGCCGGCGGGGCGGACCACCAGCGCGGGCCGGCGGTTAAAGCGCGCGTTCCAGATCTGCCGGGCGGTATCATAGGCGGTGTCGGTGGGGCGGACCAGCGTGCCGGTCAGTTCGGTTTCCAAGGCGTGAATCGCGGCCTCGTCGAGTACAAACGCGGGGCGGATTGCTTGTTCGAGCATCAACGTCTCCTGTTGGGGCGATCCCAGGATCGCCGTGTGCTATACAGTGGTGAATTACCATCTCATGCCAGGCACTATTGCCTCAGCACAGTCAGTATAGCAGCACGGCTGGGGCCGGCACATGCGGCGCGGGTCCGAACCTGGGTGGGCCACTTGTCCCGACGCGATTGGGCCTACTATGCCGCCGTTTTTGCGTAACCCGGCGCTCCGGCGGGCAATAGGGCGGGTCTGGCCTAACCCCCCGGCCCCCTTCCCGTTCCGGGAAGGGGGCGAGCGCGGGGCACGGGACTGAGGAGAAAGCGCCGGGCGGTGGAGGAGAAAGCGCGAGGCCGGGCACACGGCCCGGCCTCGTGGTAGTGATGGGCCGATGGCCCGTCTGGTCTAGTGGCAGACCTGGCTCAGCAGATCCGCCGCAGTGGTGTTGGCGGGCACCGGCTGAATTTTGGCCGCGCTGATGGCGAGCGGCTGGAAAGGCGGCGCGGCCTGGATCTGCGGGTTGGCGAGGTGCAGCGTGTAGCAGCCCACGAACGTCTGCGTTTTGGCGCCGGTCTGCTTGCTCACGATTGTCACCGGCACGCTATAGTAGCGCTGCCCAGCCCCCGCGTCGCCGCTGACCTGGCCCAGGGTGAGGTTCACGGCCTGGGTATCGGCGTAGCCCTGCGCGAACTGCGGATAGGCCGGGAGTTGGGTGGCGGCGGCCGCCGGCTCCCAGTAGGAGTAGGCGCGCACGTATTCCTTGCGGTTGATCGCGTTATAGAACGAGCGCACCACGGACTCCGGGCTGCTGCGGTTGTCCAGGTAGCGATCCGCGCCGATGGCTGCCGGGTCGGCGGGCGTGGCGGGAGGCACCGTCGCCGCAGCCGCCGGGCAGGCCCCGGCCAGCAGATCGGCGGCGTTCGCGCCCGCCGTCGCTTGCTGGACCGTGGCCCCGACGATGGCGAGCGGCTGGAAGGGCGGCACGCCCTGGATCGCGGGCCGGCTCAGGTGCAGCGTATAGCACCCGGCGAAGGTTTGCGTCGTGCCGTCCGTGTGCGTAGCGACCAGGACGACGGGCACGCTGTAGTACAACTGCCCGGCCCCGGCATCGCCGCCGACCGTGCCGATGGTTAACTGGACCGAAGCGGTATTGGCGTAGCCCTGCTGGAATTGATCGAAGGCGGCCAGCTTATCGCCCGCCGCGCGGGCGTCCCAGTAGGCGTAGGCGCGGGCGTACTCCTTGCGGTTGATGGCGTTGTAGAACGATTGCAGCAGGGTCTGCGGCGTGCTGCGGTCGTCGAGGTAGGCCGGTTCCGTGCCGCTGGTATCGCCGGTAGGCGGCGCGGGAGGCGCGGCGACCGGGGTCGCGGGCGCGGCGCTCGGCGGCGCGGGCGTACTGCTCGGCGCGGTTGCCGGCGGGACGGGCGTGGCGCTCGGCGCCGCTGTGGACGGGGTCGCGGGCGCGGCGGGTGCGGTGGCCGTAGCCGGGGGCGGCACTGCCGCCGTCGCCGTGGTTCCGGCGACCGGAGTGGCCGTGGCGGTCGTCGCCGTGTTGCCGCCGCAGGCGGCCAGCAGCGCCAGGATGATGCTGAAGCAGATAAATAGGCCGGTAAAGCGGGATCGTGTGTTATCCATGGACGATTACGTCTCCTCTGGTGCGGTGCCCCCTGCGCCTGGCGCGGCGGGCCGGATCAGCGACCAGAATCGATACTGACACCACGCGTCCACATCCCAGCAAGCGCAGGCGGCTGCTGTCCCAAACTTGGGTGGACCCTATATAGACGCTTAAACGCGGCATAAAGTTCACTCCGCAGTTTGTCCAATGGTCCTTGTCACTCTGCGCTACGCGCAGAGTCTCGGCTTGGATCGGGACGCACCGAGATTCTTCGCTCCGCTCAGAATGACAATTTGGGCTTGCACGCACCGAGATTCTTCGCTCCGCTCAGAATGACATTGGGGCGGGCGGGGCCGCGATTCTTCGCTCCGCTCAGAATGACATTGGGGCGGGCGGGGCCGCGATTCTTCGCTC
>JAICKM010000054.1 GCA_025927935.1 Chloroflexia bacterium
CCAGCGTGTCCGAATAGGCGGCTTCGGGCGAATCGGGGGTGTGGAACAAGCCCTGCGCCTTGCTGTAGGCTTCCACCAACGCCACATGGTCCGCCGAGCGCCCCGTCAGCCGCAGGTAGCGCAGCGTCTCGGCGTCGATGGGGAAGATGCCGCACGTCGCCCCATATTCCGGCGCCATGTTGGCTATCGTCGCCCGGTCGGCGATGGGCAGCGCGGGCAGCCCGGGGCCGTAGAACTCCACAAACTTGCCCACCACGCCCTTGGTGCGCAGCATCTCGGTGACGCGCAACACCAGGTCGGTCGCCGTCACGCCTTCGCGCAACGCGCCCGCCAGGCGGAAGCCGACCACCTGCGGGATGAGCATCGACACCGGCTGGCCGAGCATGGCCGCCTCGGCTTCGATGCCGCCCACGCCCCAGCCCAGCACGCCCAGGCCGTTGATCATCGTCGTGTGCGAGTCGGTGCCCACCAGCGTATCCGGGTATGCCTGCGGCAGGTCGCCCGCGCCGTCCTGGCCGCTCGGCGCGGTCGTGAAGACCACCCGCGCCAGGTACTCGAGGTTGACCTGGTGGACGATGCCGGTGTCCGGCGGCACGACCTTAAAGTTCTGGAAGGCCATCTGGCCCCAGCGCAGGAAGGCATAGCGCTCCTGGTTGCGCTCGAACTCCAACTCGGCATTGATGAGCAACGCCGCCGCCGAGCCGTAGGCATCGACCTGCACTGAATGGTCGATCACCAGTTCGACGGGCTGGAGGGGGTTAATGCGCGTGGGATCGCCGCCGAGGGCGGCCATGGCGGCGCGCATCGCGGCCAGGTCCACGATGGCGGGCACGCCGGTGAAGTCTTGCAGCAGCACCCGGGCCGGGGTGAACGCGATCTCCTCGTCGGGCACGGCCCGCGGCGCCCAGTTTGCCAGAACGCGAATGTCGTCCGCCGTTACCGTGTGCCCATCCTCGGTGCGGAGCAAATTTTCCAGCAAAATACGCAGCGAAAACGGCAGCCGGGTCACGTCGACGCCCTCGTTGGCGAGAGCATCGAGGCGAAAAATCTCATACCGGCGGCTGCCGACCGCCAATATGGAGCGTGCGCCAAAACTGTCCATGAATCTTCTCCCTCAGGTCGTATTGACCCCATTGTCAGTGACCACTGGTGCGGACTCGCAGGCGCCCACCCAGGCCCTGTCGAGCTACGCGGCGTCCGGCGCTGCCGGACCCGGCCGCAACCGGCGCATTCTTCTCGCGCTGTCCTTGTTCATATTTTAGCACTATTGGCCCAACCCGTGCCAGTCCGCGATCTGGCACGGGACTTGCTCCAACTAAAGGGTACTGTCCGTGCCGCGCCGGTATTCCGCAGACGATGTAGTCACGCCGGGGACGGAAAATAGAGGAGGCTTATTTCTATGGCAATCACCAACATGAATGAAAAGTTTGCGCATGAGCTCCGCGATATTTACGATGCCGAGCATCAGTTTCTTGAAGGCATGCAGTTGATGTTGCAGAACGCCGCCGATCCGAAGCTGCAAAACATGATCACCACCCATATCGGCCAGACGCAGCAGCAGATCCGCAATCTGGAGCAGGTCTTTAATCTGCTCGGCCAGGAAGCCCGCCGCGAGACCTGCGCCGGGGCCAAGGGCCTCCTTACCGAGGGCCAGAAGGTCATGAAGGAGACCAGCCAGGTCCCCGCGATTCGCGACTGTTGCATTGCCGGTGCCGCCGACAAGGTCGAGCACTATGAAATCGCCACCTATCGCGGCCTCATCCAGGGGGCGCAACTGATGAACCAGCCGGAGATCCTGCGCCTGTTGCAGGAGAATCTGCGCCAGGAAGAGCAGACCTCGCAATTGATCGAGCAGAGCAGTCCCCAACTGCTTGAAAAGGCGGCGAATGCCCAGTACGCGGGCGGCGATCATATGAGCCAGATCAGCGCGCAGTAGCCCGCGCATCCCGGAACGATTTTCCCGGCAGCTTGATCAGGGGGCACGACGCGGCGGAACCCGCCGGTGTCGTGGCCCCCTCTCCGGCTGCGCCGGACGGGTGCCGCACCGTCCATCTAACGTAGGAACAGTAGCACACCGTTGACGCACCATGTTTTAGAGCGCCCATCCCGCCTGAACTCTGCGGCGCCTGCCCCAACGGATACCCGCCCCACACCGGGGCGATCCGCCTATTCATTACGCCCCCTCCTGGCCGCCGGGCTGGTGAGCATCCTGGCCTGGGCGGGGGTCTATGTCCTGCTGTTCTCCCATACGCTCTGGCATTCGCCCACGCTCATCCCCGACCACTGGCCCGCTGTGTTCTACCCCATTGAGGCGCTATTTCCCTGGGAGTGGGTTCACGCGCACCGGGAGACATCCGCCGGGCTAGTCAACGTGGGCCTCTGGCTGGCGCTGGCCGCCGTGCTGCTGGGCGCCTGGGGCTGGGCGCTGCGCGTCACGGGGCGGCTGCGTACCGCCGATCCCTGGATCGTGCGCGAGGGCTTCCGCATCATCCTGGTCGGGCTCGTGCTGATGAGCCTGATCCTGGTGTTTTCGCCGGGGTTCACCTCGCAGGATGTGTTCAGCTATATCTGGTACGGCAAGATGGCCGGGGTGTACGGCGTCAGCCCTTATACCCACACGCCCAATTATTTCGCCTGGCAGGATCCGCAGGGCTGGTTGCAGTGGGTCTACTGGAAGAACCAGCCGTCGGTCTACGGGCCGGCCTGGGTCTGGCCCGCCGCCGCCCTGGCCCGCCTGGCCGAGGCGATGGGCGGCGACATCGCCACCTATCTGCTGACGCATCGTTTCCTGGCCGCCGGGCTGCACATCGCCAACACGCTGCTGATCTGGAACCTGGCCGGCAAGCTCATGCCGCGTTCGGCGGGCGCGCGTCTGGCCGCCACGGTGTTCTACGGCTGGTGCCCGCTGGTCGTCTGGGAGTTCGCCAACAATGCGCATAACGACGCGCTGATGGTCTTCTGGGTCCTCGTCGCGGTCTGGTGCCACCTGAAGGGCATGGCCCAGGCGCGGCACGAACCCCGGCGCGGTCTGCGCGGCTGGTGGCAAGCCGCCGTCGTCGCGCTGACGCTGGCCGCGCTGGTGAAGCTGATCGCCATCGTGCTGATCCCCGGCTACATGATGCTGCTCTTCCGCACGGTGGACCCGGCGCATCCCTGGCGGCGGGTGGTTATCGGCGCGCAGGCGGGCGCCCTGGCCCTCGGCCTGAGCGCCCTGCTCTACTGGCCGCACTGGGAAGGACTGATCACGCTCCAACCGCTGATTACCGCGCCGGGCAATGAACGTTATGTCAACTCACTGGGCGATGTGGTGCGCTACCGGGTGCCCGAAATCATCCACTGGCTGGGCGTCACCTTCAACTTGCCGGGCGCGCACACCTGGCAGATCCTGACAATCGGCGACAGCATGGAGCGCTGGGTGCGCCCGCTATTCACGCTCGCCGCCGGAGCGATCATCGCCGTGCTGAGCCTGCGCGTACACGATTTCAAGAGCCTGCTGCGCAATTGGGGTTGGAGCCTCATCGCCTACCTGCTGATCGGCGCGCTCTGGTTCTGGCCCTGGTATGTCACCTGGGTCGCGCCGCTGGCCGCCCTGCGCGGCCCCGGCCGGTTACGCACCACGGTCGTCCTTTATACCATCGGCGGCATGGTCCTATATGGCCTCTACCCGCTCCTGGCGCCGCCCTTCGGTGATCTGGAGGGCTACGTTCCCCTGATCTGCTTTGGTCCGGTGGCCCTGTACCTGCTGCGCTGCACGGTTGGCGATCTGCGGGAGAAAGTCCGCGCCTGGCGGGTACGCCGCGTGCGGCTGCCCGCGCATGGCCTGCCCGAGCCTGTCATTGCCGACACATAAAGCGTAGCCTGTGAGCGACCGGATGAAGAAGCAGCCGCGGGCCGATCTCTCGAATCGGCACCAGCCGTAACCCCACCTACTACCGCCGCTATAATACTCCTTGGTAAAATGCGAAAGGAGCCTGTTATAGCATGAACGTTATCTCCGCGCGCCGGCACCGGGCGCGTATCGGCCTGCTCGGCGCCGCGTTGGCGCTCGCGCTGGTCGCCTGCGACACGCAAACCACCAACCCGACCCCCGCGGCCACCGCGGTCGTCGTACCGACCGCGACCACTGTCGCAGCAACCGTGCCCGCCGCTACCGATACACCCATTGTTGTATCGACCCTGGCGCCGACCCTGGCGCCCACAACCGCGCCCACCGCGCCGCCCACCCAGGCCCCGCCCACGGCGACGACCGCCCCGCCGCCCCCGACCGCCACCAGCGCCGCGGCCCAGCCGACAGCGCCCGTGCAGACGGGATCGGGCGGCATCGGCAACGATCTGCCGTACCCGGAAGACGGGCATATCAAGGGCGAGCTAGTGGGCGAGCGTGGCCCGGCGGGCGTCTGCACCGGCGATGCCTTGCGCCAGGCCGCGGGACCACACTTCGAGGTCGCCACCGCCAAAGATGTCACCGTGAACGGGCAGCAGGGCCGCATCGTCCTGCTGGGCGAGCAGATGCTCGACGCACAGGGGACGCCCATCGCCTCCGTGCCCGACTATGGCCGGGTGCGCTGGTACCTGGTCGGCCCCGACTGCGCGACCGCGGGGGCCTTTAGCCTGCCGCCGCGCAACCAGTACAACGAGTGGCCGCCGGAGGTCAGCGTCGCCAAAATCCACGCCGGGACGGACGAGCAGATCGTGATCAGCAGCGGCACCGGCGCGCACTGGTCCAGCGCCAACCTCTACAGCTTCGACGCTCAGCGTGGCGTCTGGCGCAATGACGGCGAAGTGGACGGCGATGCCGGCGCCGGCTTCGGCAAGCCGGACGACTACGGAATCCCGGCCACTGATGTGGCTTTCCGGGCCTATCGCCTCTACGACCGCGCGCAGTTGCGCCATGTGGATCTGCTGGTCTGGAACCCGGCCACGCGCGCCTACGAGCCAAGCGAGACGCACATCGACTTCAACTTCGGCCCGCCGGAGACGCCTGCTATGCCGGAAGATGCCGTCTTGCTCTACTATCAGGCGATCAACGCGAAGGACTACACGCGGGCGTACAACTACCTGGGACCGCAGATGCAGCAGCAACTGCCGTTCGACCAGTTCAAGGCCGGCTTCGCCAAGACCGTCCGCGTCTGGGTCAGCAGCCTGGAGCCGGTGGGCGACAGCACGCCGCTGGAGAAACTGCCCGACGGCACGTACACGGACCGGGTGGAGATCACTAGCGAGGATCAGGGCGCGAACGGCGCCCGCGTCCAGCAGACCTTCGCCGGGACCTGGACCGTGCGGGTCACGAACGGCGTAGCCCGCCTGGAAAGCGCCCAGATCAAGGCGAAATAGCGAGCCAACGAGGGATTGAGGACGCGCCCGCGCCGCGCAGGTGATCGCAGCGGCCTGCGCACCGGCGGAGCTTAGCGCTCCGCCGGTGCGGTCCACTCGCCGTGCAGGGCCGCAAAAACATGGATGTCGTGGCGTTCGGTCGTGGAGCCGCCGAAGGTATCGGAGCGATGCGTGCCTTCGAGTAACATGCCGGCCTTCTCCGCGGTGCGGGCGCTGGCGGCGTTGCGCGTGTCGCAATGCCAGGTGAGGCGCAGCCAGGGCCAGGCATCAAAGCCCCAGCGCAGCATCGCCACCAGCACAGCGGTGCCCAACCCCTGTCCCGCGGCGTCGGCGCGGATCCACATGCCGATATCGGCCTTGCGCTGATCCAGGCTCTGCCCGCGCAGGTGGAACCCCGTGCCGCCCAGCAGCCGATCTTCGGCGGGGCTGAAAATCCCCATCACGAAATCCTCGTTCAGCAAATACTTGCCCCGGCAGCGGCGGCAGAAGTCCTCGGAACTCTCCAGGGGGGGATCGGGCCGCGCCCAGGGCATGAAGGTGCGGAGATGCTCGTAGGAGCTGGCACTGGCCGCGTTGACGAGCGGCCCCTCCCCCGGCATGTAAGATCGCACCGTGAACGTGGGCGTGACCAGGCGCTCCGGCGCCACAAAGTACTCCATCCTGCGCTCCTTCCGCTAGTCGTCCCCCAGCGTGATGCTGGGCGGGCCGGTGGCAACCCGGCCCCTAGATAGGGGCGGCGGGCCGGTTTGCCACCGGCCTCTACACCGCAAAATCACCGGGGCCGACTACTAACTCTACTGTTTGGTAAGCCAGACATTCTACCACAGACCATGCATCCCTCCAAGCGCCGCACCCAACATTTCCAGATTCGGAATTGACTTTTTTTTGACGCCTTGAGAGGCTTGACAGCCTTTGGAGGCTGTGCTAATATCGCTCTAGTTTGTTGCGGCAACAAACTAACTCCACGACAGCACTCCTTTTACTCTAGCCAACGTCCCAATCACAGCTAAAATACGCGACAGCGGTGGCGGCACACCTGGATTGTGTGCCGGCGCACCGTTAGTTTGTTGTACCAACAAATTAAGCAGCCAACCGCGCAGTATTCAGGGTGAGGACGGCGATGTTCAAGACCCGAACCGGCGATCAGGCGCTTGTACGCGAGATCAACCTCTCGATCATCCTCAACGCCCTGCGCGACCACTCTCCGGCGTCGCGCGCCTCGCTGGCCGCCGTCACGGGCCTGAACAAGACCACGGTTTCGAGCCTCGTCCAACAACTGATCGACGGGCGCTTCGTCTCGGAGCGGGGCGCGGGCAAGCCCGAAGATCCCGGTCGCCCCGGCATCTTGCTGGAACTGAATCCGAAAGCCGGGCGTATTGTCGCCGCGGAAATCGGGGTCGATTTCATCTCGGCCATGGCCGCCAACTTCGCTGTCGAGATCGTCTGGCGCCACCAGGAGCCAACCGATCCCGCCGCCGGGCAGGACCGGATCACCGAGCGGGTCTGCACGCTTATCCAGGAAGCGATCCGGCAAACCGGCAGCGGCGAGAGCGCGGTGCTCGGCCTGGGGCTGGGCGTGCCCGGCCTGGTCGACGTCACATCCGGGATGTTGCTGTTCGCGCCGAATCTGGGCTGGCGCGATGTCCCGTTGCGGCAGTTCCTCGAATCGCGCTTCGACGTGCCTGTCTACGTCGATAATGAGGCCAACATGGCGGCCATGGGCGAAAGTTACTTCGGGGTGGCCCGCGGCGCGCGAACCGTGCTCTACGTCAGCGCGGGGGTCGGCCTGGGCGGGGGTATCGTGGTCGACCAGCGCATCATGCCTGGCGCGGCGGGCTTCGTGGGCGAAGTGGGCCATATGACCGTGATCCCCGAAGGCCCGCCCTGCAAGTGCGGCAATCGAGGCTGCTGGGAAACGTTGGTCAGCCAGGGTGCCGTGTTCCGCCGGGTGCGGCGTGCCCTCAGCACAGGCGTCGACTCGCGCCTGCGGGAGGACACTCACGGCGACCTCGACGCTCTATCGATTCCGCTGATTGTGGAGGCGGCGCGGGCCGGGGATAGCGTGGCGCTCGACGCGCTCGAAGAAACGGGCCTGTACCTGGGCATCGGCCTCGCCAACCTGGTCAACGCCCTCAACCCGGAGATTGTCGTCTTTGGCGGGATTCTCAGCCTCGCGGCGGAGTTTATCCTGCCGGTGGTCCAGCGTGTCATCAGCGAACGCGCGCTGCGCTGGTCGGTCCAGTCCATGCGCCTGCTGGTGTCCGCGCATGGCGCGGACGCCTGCGTAATGGGCGGCATCGCCACGGTCTATCATCAGATCTTGAGCCAACCCTTCAAGAACCCGATCTATAAGGCCATGCACGCGAGCGAAAGCGCGCGGGTTTAACGAGCAGCGGTGGGGGCGGGCAGCCGCCACACCGGCCGGGCAGCATTGGTTAGCGCCTGCTCCCCACCCATAAAGGAGGTGAGGCCATACGTAGTCGGCACTCGGTACCGCACCGCTGATTCGATTAGCTGCGTGGCTGCGGCCACGGAAGTAGGAGGAAGGTTATGTTAAGACGGTTATCCACTCTGCTGACCCTACTCACCATTGCGACCATGCTACTGAGCGCTTGTGGCGGCGAGACCGCCACCAACACGCCGGTCGCGGCGCCGCCGACGGACACGACGGCGCCGGCCGCGCCCGCCGCCACCAACACGACCGCCCCCGCGGCCCCCGCCGCCACCGATACCGCCGCGCCCGCCGCCCCGGCGGCCACCAATACCACTGCCGCCGGCACAGGCGCCACCGGCAACGCCAAGATCCAGGTGATCTGGTTTGCCTGGCAGCCTTGCCAGGCCCTCACCGACCTCTCGAAAACCTGGCCCGGCGGCACAGTTGATGTGCGCTGTGTGCCCATTGCCCAGTGGCACGATCAGATTTTCACCGACTTCGCGGCCAAGGGTGGCGCCGACATCGTCATCCTCGACAGCCAGTACATCGGCGAGGCCGTGCAGGGCGGCCACGTCATGGATCTGACCGATTGGATGAAGACCAACATCGACGTGGCCGATTACGTGCCCGCCGCGCTCAGCGCCTACGGGGAGTACCCGGCAGGCAGCGGCAAGTACTACGGTATTCCCGCCGAGGGCGACACGCAGATGTTCGTCTATCGCAAGGATGCCTTCGATAGCGCTGCCGCCGATTTCAAAGCCAAGACCGGCAAGGACATGGGCGTGCCGAAGACCTGGACCGATATGCTGGCGATGGCCCAGTTCTTCAAGGACAACCCGGACAAGTACGGAGTGAAGTACGGCTACACCACGCACTGGTGCGGCACCCCCGCCTGCTATGATCAGATGGCGACCCACTGGAACCAGTTGCTCTGGTCCTGGGGCGGCGACCTGTGGGATCCCAAGACCTACAAGATCCAGGGCTACATCAACTCGCAGACCGCCGTGGACGCGCTGACCTTCGACCGCCAACTGTTCCAGACCGGCCCCGAAGGCCAGGGCAACTTCCAGTTCAACGAGACGGTGGACGCACTGTGCAACGGCTCCACGGCCATGGCGACCATCTGGTACGGCTTCGGTGCCGCGTTCATCGACAAGACGGGCTGCAAAAACTCCGATAAACTCGCCTTCGGCATCACCCCCGGCGAGAAGGAGCATTATCTGAGCCTGGGCGGCATGGGCCTCCATGTCAGTTCCTACACCAAGAGCAAGGATGCCGCGCTGGACTACGTGAAGTGGTTCGAGTCCAAGGACACCCAGCTTGCCTGGGCCAAGGTCGGCGGCTTCTCGGCCCGCAAGTCGGTCCTGGCGAGCGACACGTTCAAGAACGCCGCACCCTATAACCCCTCCTTCGCGGAAGCCTACCAGTTTGTGAAAGACTTCTGGAACATTCCAGAGTACAACGCGATGCTGATGCCGCAGATGGAGAATCTCAACCTGGCCGTCACCGGGCAGATGGAGCCGAAGGCGGCGCTCGACGCGATTGCCAGCAAGCAGCAGAACATTATCGACGACGCTTACCCGAACGGCCCGCCAAAATAAGCAACCCAGTCCGGGGGGGAGCCGGCGCGCCGGGCCGGCTCCCCCCCGGCAGCGGCAGCACGACCAGGGGCGGACGCCCCGCCCCTAGTCCCATTTCCAAGTAAGGAGCCTGGCAGGAGGTCGCGCGTGGCAGCAACACCCATAACGGAGAAACCGGCAGGCGGGCGGGTGCGCCCGCGGTTTGCCTGGCTGAGCGATCGGGCGCTGGTGTGGACCTTTCTCACCCCGACGATGCTCTTGCTGCTGGCAATCGCCATCTTCCCGCTGATCTGGTCGCTCTATCTCAGTTTCACCAAGTACTCCGTCATCAAGGACGCAGCCACCGGCCCGGTGGGCATCGGGCTGACCAACTACGATCGGCTGTTGAACGACCCGGAAGTCTGGACGCGGTTCACCACCACGGCGCGCTTCGTCATCCCGTCCGTCGCCATCGAGTTAGTGCTCGGCTTTGGACTGGCGATGCTGCTGAACCGCAACTTCAAGGGACGCGGCTTCCTGATGACCATGATGCTGATCCCCATGATGCTGTCGCCGCTGGTCGTGGCGCTCTTCTGGGGCTATATGTACCGGCCCGACGCCGGGGTCATCAATTACTGGCTGCGTGATGTGTTCCATTTGCCGAATATCCTCTGGCTGACCGATCTCAAGACGGCCATGTGGGCGCTGGTGCTGGTCGATGTCTGGCAGTGGACGCCCTTCATCATGTTGATCGCGCTGGCCGGTCTGTCGGCGGTGCCCAAATATCTCTATGAGGCGGCGGAAGTGGACCGCGCATCGGGCTGGTTCAAGTTCCGCAACATTACCTTGCCGCTCGTCACGCCGCTGTTGCTGATCGCCATCCTGTTTCGCACGATGGACGCCTACAAGATGTTCGACCAGGCGTATGCGCTCACCGGGGGCGGCCCCGGCGGATCGACCCAGGTGCTTTCGATCTACCTGTACCAGATGGCCTTCCGCGATTTCAACACCGGCAAAGGCTCGGCCCTCGGCTACATTATGCTTGTCGTGATCATTGCCCTGGCGAACCTGCTCATCCGCGTGCTGAATGGCCTCAAGGCAGAAAAGGCATAGGAGACGACTATGGCAGCTACCGATGTACAAGGCGGCACGGGCCGCGTCTTACAGAGCGAGCAACCCAAAACGCCGGTAACGGCCCAGGTACAGCGGCGTAGCCAGGGTGGCGTGCTACGGATCGTCCGCGAAGTGCTGTTCTGGCTGGCGCTGGCGGCGGCTTTCGTCTTCTTCCTGTTTCCGCTCTTCTGGATGCTGATCACCTCGATCAAGCCGCGCAACGAAGTCACCCTGCTCCCGCCGCGCTATTTTCCCTTCTTCGACTTCCAGCCGGTGCTGGACAACTACCAGGCCGTGTTCACTAAGGCTTCCGAGTTGGGCACGATCAACCAGTCCACAACCACCCGGCAGGGCGAGATCAGCGAGTTCCCGGCCCATCTGCTCAACAGCGTGATCATCGCGGGCAGCGCCACGGTCCTGGCTGTCCTGCTGGGCACGCTGGCCGCCTATGCCTTCTCGCGCTTCCGGGTCAAGGGCGAAAGCGACCTGCTCTTCTTTATCCTGAGCACGCGCATGCTGCCACCCATCGTCGTGCTGGTGCCCATCTTCCTGATGTTCACCAAGCCATTTGCCTTCCTGGGAGGGGTGGCCGCCGGGATCGGTGATCCGGGGTTGAAAGGGTTCGTGGAGGGCATCAGCCAGATCAGCTTGCGCGAGAGCTACATCGGCATCACGCTGCTTTATATCACCGTGGGCTTGCCGTTCGTGGTCTGGATGATGAAGGGCTTCTTCGACGAGATCCCGAAGGAGTACGAGGAAGCGGCCATGCTCGACGGTTATTCGCGCGTGGAAGCGATCTGGAAGATCGTCATCCCGGAGGCCCTGCCCGCCATGCTGGCGACCGCGGTATTCGTGCTGATCACGGCCTGGAACGAGTTCGTGTTCGTGCAGATCCTCAACCCCAGCAAGGCGTCCACGGTGCCCCCGTTCCTGTACGCGATCATCGGCTACGGCCAGATCGAATGGGGGCGCATGGCGGCTACCTCGGTCGTCTTCCTGCTGCCCGTGGTCGTGTTTACCTTTGCCGTGCGCAACCACCTGTTGCGCGGCGTGACCTTCGGCGCCGTCCGGCGATGAGCGGGCGCCCGGTGGCGGGGCCGGTCGCGAATCGGCCTGGTGGATAATCGAATCAATACGTTGGACAAGGCGGAGCATGTATGGCGCAAGTGCGTATCGAAAACCTGGTCAAGCAGTTCACCGCCGGCTTTAAAGCCGTCAACGACCTGAACCTGACCATCAACGACGGGGAGTTCCTGACCCTGCTCGGCCCCTCCGGCTGCGGCAAGACGACCACCCTGCGCTGCGTGGCCGGGCTGGAGCAGCAGACCTCCGGCGACATCCGCATCGGCGAGCAGGTGGTCAACGGCCTGCCCCCCGGCGACCGGGATATTGCCATGGTGTTCCAGTTCTACGCGCTCTACCCGCACCTGTCGGCCTACGATAACATGGCCTTCCCCTTACGTGCCCAGAAGGTGCCTGCGGCGGAGGTGGACCAGCGAGTGAAGCGGGCGGCGCAACTGTTGCGCATCGAGTATTTGCTGAACCGGCGGCCCACCAAGCTCGGCGCCGGGGAGCAGCAACGCGTGGCCCTGGGCCGGGCCATGGTCCGCCGCCCGCAGGTCTTCCTGATGGACGAGCCGCTGACCAACCTCGACGCCAAGCTGCGCGGAGAGATGCGCGTCGAACTCAAGACCTTGCAGCGCGATCTCAACACGACCATGATCTATGTCACCCATGACCAGACCGAGGCCCTGTCGATGGCCCAGCGCATCGCGATCATGAATCGTGGGGTGCTGCAACAGGTCGGCACGCCGCTAGACGTGTATAACCACCCGGCGACGCTGTTCGTGGCCGGCTTCATCGGCAGCCCGCCGATGAACTTTGTCGATTGCGTGTTCGTGGACGGCCCGCAACCGCTGGTCACGGACCCGAGCGGCATGTTCCGCTGCCCATTGGCGCCGGGCCAACGCGACAAGCTCGTTGCCGCGAACAAGACGAGCGGCCTGATCTTCGGCGTCCGCGCCGAGGATGTGCAGATCAGCCCCGCGCCGGAGGGCGGCGACGTGCGCGCCGAGATCTACACCCGCGAACCGCTGGGCGACGAGATCACCTACGACCTGAAGATCGGCGACACGATCGTGCGCGCCAAGGCGCCGCCGACGCTGCGCCTGGCCGTGGGCACGCCCGTGGGCGTGGTCTTCGACCGTGACCGCACGCATATGTTCGACGCTGAGACAACCGAAGCGATTTTCTAGGGACGGCGGCGCCGGTCGCGGCCGGACGGCCCTCGTAGAAGGACAACGCCTGTGGCGCGTGTAAGTATTAGAGATCTGACCAAGCGATTCGGCAACGTCGTGGCCGTGAACGGCATGAACCTGGAGATCGCCGACCGCGAGTTCCTGGTGCTGCTCGGACCGTCCGGCGCGGGCAAGACGACGACGCTGCGCTGCGTGGCCGGGCTGGAAAAGCCGGAAACCGGCGAAGTGATGTTCGACAATCAGCACATGCTGAGCGTCACCCCGGCCCTGCGCGACGTGGCGTTTGTCTTCCAGTCCTACGCGCTCTACCCGCGCAAGACGGTGTTCGAGAACATCGCTTCGCCGCTGATCGCCCGCCACCTGTCCAAAGCCGAGATCGACAGCAAGGTGCGCGCGGCAGCCGGCAAGCTGCATATCGAGCGCCTGCTGGAGCGGCGTCCGGCCCAGCTATCCGGAGGCGAGCAGCAGCGTGTGGCGCTCTGCCGAGCCATGGTTCGCCAGCCGCGCGTCTTCCTCATGGACGAGCCGCTGACCAATCTCGACTTCAAACTGCGCGTCGAGATGCGCACCGAGCTAAAGCATCTCCATGCCGACCTGGCGACCACCTTCTTCTATGTGACCAACGACCAGGTGGAAGCCCTGTCGCTGGCCGACCGCATCGCCGTGCTGAACAAAGGCGTGTTGCAGCAGATCGACACGCCGGAGAATATCTACGATCACCCGGTGAACCGCTTCGTGGCGAGTTTCATCGGCAGCCCGACGATGAACTTCGTCAACTGCGGGCTGACCGGCGACGGTACGCCCACCCTCGTCGCCGACGGCTGGGCGCTGCCGATCACCCCGGCGATCCGCGACCGGGTCAAGCGGAACGGCGATACGGTGGTGCTGGGCATTCGCGCCGAGGACATCACGCTCAAGACCAGCGGGCAGGAAGGCGATATCCCCGGCAAGGTTTACGTGGTCGAGCCCCTCGGCGACCGCATTATCTACGATGTGCAGGTGGGCGGCCACGTGGTGCGCGTCAAGACGCGGCCCACGCTCATGCTGGAGGTGGGCGCGCCGGTTTACCTGGAGTTCAATCGCGATCGCATTAGCCTGTTCGATCCCAAGACGGACCAGGCGCTGCGATGAGGCGTGGAGACGGTATGCTAGAGGGTTTAGCCGGGGAAATGGTGCTGACCGAGCTGATCGACGCGCTCGGCGCCGCACATGTCTCGACCCGCCCCACCGACAAGCTGATCTATGCCACGGACTGGTCGTGGATGCCGCAGATGTGGCTGGACCGCGCCATGCCGCCGCCCAGCCCCGACGTGGTCGTGCACCCCGGCTCGCCGGAGGAGATCGGGCGGGTGCTGCAAATCGCCAATAGCTACAAGATCCCGGTGGTGCCCTGGGGCGGCGGGTCGGGCACACAGGGCGGGGCCGCGCCGATCTATGGCGGCATCCTGCTCGATCTCAAGCGCCTGGACCGCATCCTCGACATCAACACCACCTCGCTGACCGTCACCGCGCAGGCCGGGGTCATCGGCGCGGTGCTGGAAAAGGCGCTGAACGAGCACCACCTGACCTTCCCGCACTACCCCGCCTCAGCCAACGCGGCGACGGTCGGCGGCTACCTGGCGGCGCGCGGCTCCGGAGTGATCTCGACCAAGTACGGCAAGGCCGAAGACCTGGTGCTCTCCATCGACGCCGTGCTGCCCGACGGCACGATTATCCGCACGCCGCCTGTCCCCAGCCACGCCTCCGGCCCCATGCTGATGAACCTGCTCATCGGCTCCGAGGGCACCATGGGCGTGATCACGGCGGCCACCTTGCAGATCGAGCGCCCGCCCGAAACCCGCGTGTTCCGCGCCGTGCTGTTCGACGATCTGCACCAGGCGCTGGACGCGGGCCGCGAGATCATGCTGGCGCGGCTGCAACCCGCCGTGCTGCGGCTCTACGACGAGGGGTCCACGGCTTCGCTGATCAAGCGCGTGTTGAACCTGGACCTGCACGGCGCCTACCTGATCATGGTCTTCGACGGGTACGAGGAAATCGCCGGCGCGCAACTGGCCCGCGCCATGCGCATCTGCGAAGAGCGCACGGCTAAAGACCTTGGCCCCGAGACGGCGGAGCACTGGTGGGACCATCGCTATGACTTCTACTACCCCCCGCACAGCCTGGGCCTGCCGCTGATGTACGGCACCATCGAGACGGTCTGTAAGTTCGAGAACATCGAGCGCCTGTACTACGCCAAGAAGCGGCTCATCGAAGAAGATTTCGCCGAGTGGCAGGCGCGCTATATCGCCCATTTCTCACACTGGTTCCCGTGGGGGGTGATGGTCTATGATCGCTTCATTATCGACTCGCCGCCGGAAGACGCGCACGAGGCGCTGCAACTGCACAACCGCATCTGGACGGCCACGGCGCGCACGGCGCTCGCCAACGGCGGCATGCTTAACGAGCATCACGGCATCGGCCTCAAGCTAGGCCGGCTGATGCGCGAGCAATACGGCACCGCCTGGCCCGCGCTCGAAGCGATCAAGCACACACTCGACCCGCGGGGCATCATGAATCCGGGGAAACTCGGCTTCCGCCTGTAGAAAGACCTTATGACCGCACGTGACTACACGCCGATTTACAACGGCGACCGCTACTGCCTGATGTGCCGCCACGTCTGCCCCGTGGAGCGCATCACCCGCCGCGAGGCGACCTCGCCGCACGGCTGGGCGCTGCTGATCGCCTCCGTGCAGCGCGGCCTCATCGCCTGGACGGAGGAAGCCGTCGATACCCTCTACCAGTGCGCGGACTGCGGGCTATGCCAGGCCAATTGCGCGACCGGCCGGCCTCTGCCCGCCGCCATCGTGGCAGCACGGGCTGCCGTTGTGGAGCAAGGAGCCATGCCGGACAGTGTGACGCGGCTGGAAAAGAGTCTGCGGCTGTGGGGCAATCCCTACGGCCCGCTTACGGCGGATACGGAACCGAACGCAGGGGGAGCGCCGGAGATCGGCCTCTATGCCGGCGCGGCCACACGGGTGGGCAGCCCGCGCACGATCACGGCCGCCCAGGCGCTGTTGCGGGCCGCCGGGCGCGACCACCGGCTGCTGAGCATGGGCCGCTCCGGCGTCTACCTGCCCTACACGCTGGGCCTGTGGGACACGGCCCGCGTGCTGGCCGAGCAGACGCTGGACGAGATCGGGCGCCTGGGCGTGCGCGAGATCATCACCCTATCGAAAGAAGACGCGCACACCTTCCAGCACATCTATCCGGAGATCGGCGTCACGTTCCCCGGCGAGATCCGCGTGGTCGAGTTCAGCGCCTGGCTGGACGCCATGCTCGCCGGGCAGGAACTGCGCGTGCAGCCGCGCGCCCAGGCGGGCATTGTCTTCCATGACGCCTGCCACACGCCGCGCTTGCTCGACAGCGCCGATGCCCCCCGGCGCGTGCTGGCCGCCCTCACCGGCACCGCGCCGGGCGAGTTGTTCTGGCGCGAACAGCAGGCCAGCCCCTGCGGCGCCATCGGGGGCTTCCTATTCACTCAGGCCGAACTGGCGGCCAGGCTGGCGGCAGCCCGGATCGCGGAGGCGCAGGAGGCGGGGGCCGCCATGCTCGTCGCCGACGACCCCCACTGCGCGGCGCACCTGGCCGCCCACGCGGCAGACCTGCCGGTGGTCAATCTGATCGAGATGGCCGCCCAACAAATCGTGGGAGAGATACGGTAAGCTGAGTCACTCATAGAGGAGGATGTAAGATGTTTCTCTCGATGCACAACTGGATGCGCGCGGAGCCGATTGACGTCACTATCCGCCGCCTCGCCAAATATGGCTATCAGGCTATCGAAATCAGCGGCGAGCCGGAGAAGTACGACACCGCCGAAGTCCGCCGCCTGTTGCAGGAGAACAACCTGCGCTGCTGGGGTTCCGTCTCCCTGATGTTCGAGGGTCGCGACCTGATCCACGCCGACCCGGCGGTGCGCGAGAGCACCGTCAACTATCTCAAGGGCTGCATCACCATGGTGAAGGAGCTGGATGGCCGCGAGATGACCATCGTACCTTCGCAGGTCGGCAAGGTCGTGTCGATGGACACGCCGGAGCAGGAGTGGCAGTGGGCGGTCGAGGGGCTGCGCGAGGTCTACGCGCACTCCGAGAAGGAAGGCGTGCTGATCGGGCTGGAGCCGCTGAACCGTTTCGAGACCAACTTCCTCAACCGCCACGACCAGGCGGTGATGCTGGCCGAAGCGGTTGGCCCGAACTGCGGTGTCTGCCTCGACGCCTTCCACATCAACATCGAGGAAGCCAATCTCTGGCAGGCCATCTTGAACACCGGCAAGAAGCTGGTCGCCTTCCATGTGGCCGACAACAACCGCATGGCCTGCGGGCAGGGCGACTACGATTGGGTGCGCCTGGTGCAGACGCTCAACGCGGCGGGCTACAACAACGCCCTC
>JAICKM010000398.1 GCA_025927935.1 Chloroflexia bacterium
AATGATCAGGGCCTGCCGGCGCTGTTCTACGCGCTGAGTTGGAATACCGGCACGTTTGAGTTCCGGCGCGTGCCGCCCGGTCCGCGCAGCATCAATCTGACTCTGCCCGTGATCCAGGTGCGCGCCACACTCTGGCTCGACCGCTGGAAGGAATTGCGCCGCTTCTTCCCGACCATCTGGCACCGGGTGGGCATTCACCCGCAGCCGGCCGGAGAAGTGGTGATCCAGCCGCATCAGTGGCAGGTGCTGACGCGCATCGTGGCCGAACCGATCAGCCTGGTCCGCCTGGCGCAATTGCTACGCATGGATGTGCTGGCGGTGACGCGCGTGGCGGTGGAACTGGTGATACTCGGTCTGGCGATTGTCGTGGCCCCCGATGAAGGGGAGGCGGAGCGCGATGCCGCCGCCGAGGAGTGGAATCTTGGCCTCTGACCTCCCGGTGGATGGCCCACCGGATATGAGCGGCGCGACGCTCTTGTCCCTGCGCCGTGTCGGCGTGATCGACGACGATCCCCTGACGGCGCGCCTGGTCTGCACGCTGCTGGAATTAGACGGATACCAGGCGCGCCATTTCCTCAATGGTTCCACCCTGCCTGACGACCTGGTGCAAGCGGGGGTGGGCGCGGTGATCTGCGATAATCGCATGCCGGGCCGCAGCGGCACCGAAGTGCTGGCGCTGTTGCGCGCCGATCCCCGCTTCCGTGATGTCCGCGCCGTGCTGATGTCGGGCCTACCACTGGAGGAGCGGGTCTGGCGCGAGCAGGGCGCTGATGCTTTCCTGCTCAAGCCCTTTACCCACCGCCATTTGCTGGCCGCAATGACTGCCGCCGGTGTCTGGCCGCTTCCTGGCGCGAAAAGCGCTTTCACTAAGGAATAGACGCATGAGCCTCGATACCGATCTGCGCGGCGCCGGGCGGATGGCCGCGCGAGTGGCCGGCTTCGGCACCTCGATCTTCAGCGAAATGAGCGCGCTGGCCCGCGCGCATGGCGCGGTGAACCTGTCACAGGGCTTCCCCGATTTCGCCTCGCCGGAGTGGATCCGCGCGGCAGCCGAGCAGGCCATCGCCGCCGACCTGAGCCAGTATGCCGTCAGCCACGGATCGCCGCGGCTGCGCCAGGCGCTGGCCGCCCAGGAAGCCGCCGCCTATGGCCTCGACTACGACGCGGACCGTGAAGTCACCGTGACCAGCGGCGCGACGGAGGCGATCTTCGCGACGATGCTGGCCCTGGTCAACCCCGGCGATGAAGTGATCGTGTTTGAGCCGTGCTACGACTCCTATGTGCCGGGCATCGAGATGGCCGGGGGCACGGCCCGCTACGTCCGGCTGGACGCGCCCGACTGGCAGTTCGACCCGGCGGTGCTGAAAGCCGCCGTCACCCCGCGCACGCGCCTGATCCTGGTCAATACGCCGCATAATCCCACCGGCAAAGTCTTCACCCCCGCCGAGTTGGAGATGGTGGCCGATCTCTGCCGCCGGCATAACCTGATCGCCGTGACCGACGAGGTCTACGAGCATATTGTCTTCCCGCCCGCCGCGCATGGGCCGCTGGCGACTCTGCCCGGCATGCGCGACAGGACGGTGACGATCAGCAGCACCTCGAAGACCTTCAGCCTCACCGGGTGGAAGATCGGCTATGCCTTCGCGCCGCCGGACTTGAGCGAGGCGATCCGGCGGGTGCACCAGTTTGTCGTCTTTTGCTCGGTGACGCCGTTACAGGAGGCCATGGCGACCGCCGTCGAACAGGCACCGGGGCGCGGGTATTACGCGGAGTTCCTGGCCGATTATGTGACGCGGCGTGATTTCCTCTACACGGCGCTTGACCGGGTCGGCCTGCGCCCGCAACAACCGCAGGGCGCCTACTTCATCATGTGCGACGTGACTCATCTAGGCTTCGCGGACGACGTGGCGTTTGCCCGTTACCTTACCACGGAGGTCGGCGTGGCGGCCATTCCGCCGTCGGCTTTCTACCACACGCCGCCACCCCAGCAGTTGGCCCGCTTCTGCTTCGCCAAGAACCCGCACACCCTGCAAGCCGCCGCCGACCGGCTCACCGCCTGGCGCGGCCACGTCAACGGGGAGTAGCGGTCAGGGGTCGGGTTGGCGCTTCGTCGCGCGCCGGCGCGGACCAGGCCGGGCTGGCGAGGACGATGCGGGTGGGGATGCCGGGGGCCTGGGCCTGTAACTGTTCCCAGCGGCTAATCACGTGTTCCGGCAGCGCGTAGCGGCGCGCGCCCGCGATGAGCAGGGCCAGGTAGCGCGCAGAAGGAATGCCCTCGTTGCGTGGTGTGATGGAGACGTAGGCATAGGCGTCGACCTGTTCGCCGGTTTGCAGGTGGGCGCGCACCGCCCGGCGCGCATAGTCGATCTCCAGGCTGTCCAGCATGCCGGCCTCGGCAGCAGTGATGAGATACGCGACGCCGTACACGGCGCCCTCCGAGCACGTCTCGATGTTGGCGAAGACCGGCTCCAGCGCCGGCATGCCAGGATGGTTGAAGCGTAAGCTATAGCCGTCGATGCGCGCTCCGACCTGGCGCCGGGGGCGGATAAGCCGCGCCGCCGGCCCGCGCGGCGCCATATTGGCGCCGTAGGCAAAATACCAAAGTGATTCTTCCATGTCTTTCCTACCCCTAACTGTGCGGCAATACGCAACTGCTGCTCACCGCACCGGTGGCCGCCGCTGCCGCCGGTATCGCTGTCTGCTTAATTTGTGCCACGACCCTAGCCGGCGGGCGATAGATCCGCTGATCGTACACTGAGATGCAGACCCGGCGGATGTATTGCGCTCACGAAACGGCTGCGCGTATACATCCGTAAATAGAGTATGCAGGTTAATATATAGGTATATGCAGCTTTATGGAAAGCCGATAATCCTGCCCGGTTACGGGACCGGCGTATATTCCTCAGCGAACAGGGGCACCCCGGTGCCGATTCCCCATCCGGGGCGCGCCGTTGGCGCCGCCGACACGTGTTGGCCGGGCCGATCCCTGGCGCGAGGAGTAGCATATCGTGTAAGAAGCCCCTGCTGATGTGATGTTTCGTTCCATTAACGTGATAGAAGTAGACCGGTTGAGGGTGTTTGCTTGCTTTTACCCTCTTCAGGCCGTATAATTAACCAGGAAGGGCGGGATCTGGGCGCATGTTCGATTCCCGCCGTCTGTTTTAAAGGAGTATAGATGTACGACCGGAAGGAAGGTCCGCCGCGGGCGCACGCGACCACGATTATCGCGGTGCAAAAGGATGGGCGTGTCGCGATGGCGGGCGACGGTCAGGTGACAATTGGCGACGTGGTGCTGAAGCACACGGCGCGCAAGCTACGGCCTCTGTACCAGGACCGCGTGCTGGCCGGGTTCGCGGGCGCAGTGGCCGATGCCCTGACGCTTTTTGAAAAGTTTGAAGCGCAATTAGAGCGTCATCGGGGCAATCTCCGTAAAGCCGCCGTCGAATTGACCAAGGAGTGGCGCACGGATCGCTACCTCCGGCGGCTGGAAGCCCAGTTGATTGTGGCCGACAGCGAGAATCTTTTGCTCCTCTCCGGGGAAGGCGACGTGATCGAGCCGGACGAGGGCATTGTCGCTATCGGGACGGGCGGACCGTATGCGCTGGCGGCCGGGATGGCGCTGCTTGCCAACACCGACATGAACGCCGAGACGATCGCGCGCACGGCGTTAGGTATTGCCGCGCGTCTCTGCATTTTCACCAACGAGCAGATTACCCTGCACACCATCGATCCCGAAGGGGTGCATGAAGATCCGGTGACTGCCGAGACGACGGAGCCGCCCATCGACGAGGCTCCCGTTGCGGCCACCGCGGAGGCGCCCGCGGCACCCCGACGGGCGCCGCGTAAGCGCGCTCGTTCGGCGCCAATACCGGAGGGAGCGCCTGCTCCCGACGGGGTGCCTGCGGCGGAATAAGCCGCCCGCGCTCGCGCCGTATCGCCGGCTCATTCCCGCGCACCTAGTACCCAACCCGTGGGCCGCCCTGTGTGGCAGTCCGCCCCTTCTTAAGAGGCAAGCCTGTGGAAAATTTAACTCCGCGCCAGATAGTTGTTGAACTGGATAAGTATATCATCGGGCAGACCGAGGCCAAGCGCGCGGTGGCGATTGCGCTGCGCAATCGCTACCGCCGCCGGCAGCTCAGCCCCGAGTTACGCGATGAGGTAATTCCGAAAAACATTTTGATGATCGGCCCAACCGGGGTCGGCAAGACGGAGATCGCCCGCCGGGTGGCCCGCCTGGTCGATGCCCCGTTCCTTAAGGTCGAGGCCACCAAGTTCACCGAGGTGGGCTATGTCGGGCGCGATGTCGAGTCGATTATCCGCGACCTGACCGAAGCCGCGGTGACGATGGTCCACGACGAGAAGATGGGCGAGGTGCAGGCGCGCGCCGAGCGCCAGGCGACCGAGCGCCTGCTGAACTTGCTGGTCGATCAGCGGCTGCGGGCGCGCGCCGCCCGCGAGCAGGCGCGCACCGGGCGGGGCGCCCAGATGGAGGCCACCCGGCAAGGTGGGGGCGAGAACATGCCTATCGAGGAATCGGGCGGCGGGAGCACGACTATCGTCGCCGCCGCCGATACCGGCGGGAGTCGCTCGCCAGCCGCCGAGAAGGCCCGCCACCGCCAGCAGCAGCGCCTGGCGCGCCAGTTGGCCGCCCAGCAGTTGGAAGAAGAACAGGTCGAGATCGAGATCGAGGGCGACAATACCCCGTTCAGCAGCGTGCTGGAGTTTGTGCCCGGCATGAGCCAGGACGAGATGGCGGCCAGCTTTCAGGACTTCCTGGACAGCTTCCCGCAGGGGCGTCGCCGCTCGCGTCGCGTCTCGGTCAAGGAAGCGCGCCGCATTCTGACCGAGGAAGAAGCGCACAAACTGCTCGACTTCGATAGCATCCTCGAAACGGCCCTCCAGCGGGTGCAGGAAAGCGGAGTGATCTTCATCGACGAGATCGATAAGATCACCGGACCGGCGGTAGAGATGGGCGCCGATGTGTCGGGTGAGGGCGTGCAGCGCGATCTCCTGCCCATTGTCGAAGGCTCCACGGTGCAGACGCGCTACGGCTCGGTCAAGAGCGATCATATCCTGTTCATCGCGGCAGGGGCGTTTCACCAGTCGCGCCCGTCGGACCTGATTCCGGAGTTGCAGGGCCGCTTCCCGCTGCGCGTCGAACTGGCTGCGCTGTCCCAGGAAGACCTGGAGGCGATCCTCACCCAGCCGGAGAACGCGCTGACCAAGCAGTACCAGGCGCTGATGTCTACCGAGGGTGTGGAGATCGAATTCACGCCGGAGGCGCTGAAGGTGATCGCCGAGATGGCGGCCATCCTCAACGAGCGCACCGAAGACATCGGCGCCCGGCGCTTGCAGACGATCATGGAGCAGGTGCTGGAAGAGCTTTCTTTCGAGGCCGACACCCGCAACGGCGAGAAGGTCTTGATCGACGAAGAGTTCGTCAATAAGCGCATGGAAGGCTTTATCGAGGACGAAGACCTCAGCCGCTTCATCCTCTAAGCCGGCGCGGTAATTACAGCCGACGCAGGAGGCGTGTCCCAGTGGGGCACGCCTCTTTGTTTATCCCTGCCGGGGCCGGGTCACTGCTCCAGTCGTTGGCACAGGGATTACGGCGCGTCCAGCCCGGCGACCTCATCGGGGGTGTTGAGGTTGCGGAAGCTGGCGAGGGTGGGATCGTGGCGGCGTAGCTCGGGTTCGTCGAGATACTGGACGCGCACGGCGGGGTAGAAGGCGATCATGCGCAGGCGGCTCCGCTGCAAGCACCCGGCGATGGCAGGCAGGCAGGCTTTGCTATAGATCGCGTGCAGCGTCTCCAGTTGTTCTTCGCCGCCGGGGGCCGTCCAGCGGGGCACCAGCACATCGTACTCACGCGGCAGAGCGGCCATGTGGCCCAGCAACGCCGGTTGCAGACGGGGCATATCGCAGGCCAGCACAAAATTGTAGCGGGTGTTGGCGGCTTCGAGGCCGCTGTATAGCCCGGCGAGCGGTCCCTGGCCCAGGGGTGTATCGGGCACCATCGGCAGGTTGAGGAAGGCGTAGGGGGCGGGGGTGTTCGTCACCAGCACGATAGGGCCGAAAGGCGCCACGGCGGCGATCACCTGTTCGATGAGCGTCGGGCCGTCGGGGGTCAGGCGCAGCAGCGCCTTGTTGCGGCCCATGCGCCGGCTCTGCCCGCCGACCAGAATGATGCTGCCGAGATCGGCGTCCGCGTGGGTGACCATATACATCCCTCCGCCCTGATTTTTGCCTGGCGATTCTGTCCCGCCATTATACCCTATCGGGGGAGCAGATGGCTGCACCGGCGGTGGATGGGGCAGGGCCGACGCATCTAAATCAGGCACGAGCACGAGATTTATGCCGGAACTGGCGACAGGACGCCGCTTAGCTTGTGCCTATCTGCAAACGACACTGTCACGCTTTCTATATTCGCACGCCTAATTTAGATGCGTCGGCCCTGGTGGATGGGGCTACGGATCTTGGGCAAGGCAGCAGGGATGGGCCAGGCGCCGGCTACCCGGTAGCAGCCGGCGCACGGGGC
>JAICKM010000202.1 GCA_025927935.1 Chloroflexia bacterium
GACCGGGATGGTGAGGATCCAGGCGCGCACCATGTTGCGCACCACGTCCCAGCGCACGGCGTTCATGCGCCGCGCCGCGCCCACGCCCAGGATGGTCGAGCTAATGACATGGGTGGTGCTCAACGGGAAGCCGAGACGCGAGGCGGTCTCGATGACGGCCGCCGCCGAGGTCTCCGCCGCGAAGCCGTGGATCGGCTCCAGGTGGGCCAGGCGCGTGCCCATGGTGTGGATGATGCGGCGCCCGCCCGCCGCCGTGCCCGCGGCCATGGTCAGCGCGCTCAAGATGATCACCCAGGTGGGCACCGCGAAGGTGGGCAGCACGTTGGCGCTGACCAGGCCCAGGGTGATGATGCCCATCGTCTTTTGCGCGTCATTGCCGCCGTGGCTAAAGGCCATGAACGCCGCCGAGACGATCTGCGCGTGGCGGAACCACGACCCCACGCGGTGGGGCGACATGTTGGCGAAAATGGCGTAGAGCCCCTTCATCAGCAGCAGGGCGATGAAGAACCCGGCCACCGGCGAGGCCACCAGCGGCACCAGCACCTTATTGAACAGCACCAGCCACTGCACCGATCCCGCGCCCAGGGCGCCGATGCCCGCGCCCATCAGGCTGCCGATGAGCGCGTGGCTGGAACTGCTGGGAATCCCGAAGTACCAGGTCAGCAAGTTCCAGAGGATCGCGCCGAGCAGGGCGGCGGACACGGCCACCAGCGGCACATCGCCCTTGACGATGCCGCTGCCGATGGTTTTGGCAACCTCGGTGCCGGTGATGGCGCCGACAAAGTTGAGCGTGGCCGCCATGGCAATCGCCACGGTCGGCGACAGCACGCGGGTGGAAATGACCGTGGCGACGGCGTTCGCGGTGTCGTGAAAGCCGTTGATGAAATCGAATACGACGGCCAGCAAGAGTAGGGTAACCAGCAGCGGGGTAAAACTGACATCAGGCATTCTTAATTACCAGGCCGCGCAACACGTCGGCGATATCCTCACTTTTATCGGTCACTTCTTCCATCATCTCGTAGATGCGGCTCCAGGTCAGCACCTCCAGCGGTTCATGCGGACTATGGAACAGCTCGATCAGCCCCTGGCGCAGCAGTTCGTCGGCCTGGTTCTCCAGCCGGTTGATCTCGATGATGCCTTCGTTCAGGTGGCCCATGCTGCGCCGCTGGCGCAGGTCGGGGATATAGCGCGCCACCTCTTCGGTGCAGGCGAGGATGCTCTTGGCGAGGGCCTGCGCGGTGGGTGTCGGTTGCTTGATATTGTAGACATACATGGCGTCGGCGCAGGCATGGATGGTATCCATCACGTCATCCAGGGCGCGAGTGAGCGTAATGATGTCTTCGCGGTCCATAGGCGGCATGAACACTTTGTTCAGTTGCTCATAGATGCTGTGGCTGATGTCGTCGTTACGGTGCTCCAGGTCGTGGATCTGCTCGACCACCTGGCCGGGCGCGTTGAAGTTCCGGCACAGCTCGTCCAGGAGCCGGGCGGCGGCCACATTATTGTTTGCCGCTTCCTCGAACCAGGTGAAGAAGTCGTCGTGCTTTTTTGTGTTGTTGAGTACGTTCTGCACCGTCTCTCTCCTTATGCGGTCTGAATACGGTCTGACTCGGCAGATCCTTCTCGCGGCGCGGTCCTCCCACGCGCCGGCCCATCTCCCAGGCCGGGTTCAGCAAGTTACGTTCCAAACCCGACGAGTGGTCAGTGGTCGGTGATCAGTGGTCGGTGATTGACGAAGATCCGTACCTAGCGCTAGTGCAGCTTCCAGCCCCTTCTTGGGTGTAGCTGCGCGATTTATCGCGCCGTACTCGTTTGTCGCGAGCATATTCATAGCCCAACAGGTCGCTGGATCCGGCACTACTTCGCACGCCGCATGACCCACTCGTCGTACTGACCACTCCCCACCGACCACTGACCACCGACCACTGACCGCTCGCGGCTCACGCGAGGCTTTCGTAGAGGCCCAGCATCTGGTTGGCGGCGGCGCTCCACGGGTAGAGCGCGGCGCGCTGGAGGCCGGCGGCGTGCAGGTTGCGGCGTACCTCCGCGCTTTCCAGTACCAGTTCCAGGGCCGCCGTGATCGCTTCCTCGGCCGTCGGGTCCACCAGCATGACCGCTTGCCCGCCGATCTCGGCCAGGGCCGGGGTGCGCGAGGCGATCACCGGGGTGCCGCAGGCCATCGCCTCCAGCACCGGCAAGCCGAAGCCCTCGTAGAGGCTGGGGTAGACAAACAGGGTCGCCATGTTATAAAGCAGCGTCAGGTCTTCTTCCGCCACATAATCGATGAAATGGATGCGCTGGGCCACGCCGCTGGCGGCCGCCGCTTGGAAGATCGAATCGTACATCCAGCCGCGCCGCCCGGCCAGCACCAGGTCGTGGCCCGCGTCGCGGTCGTGCTGGACCAGGCGGGCATAGGCCAGGATAAGCCGGGTCAGGTTCTTGCGCGGCTCGATGGTGCCGACGTGGAGCAGGTAACGCGCGGGCAGGCCCATGCGGCGGCGGGCCGCCGGGGCCTCGGCTTGCAAGTCGCCGTAAGTGAAGGAGCGGAACTGCCCGTCCACGCCGTTGTGGACCGTTACCACCCGTTCCGGCGGGATCTGCAACCATTCGACCACGTCGCGGCGGGTCGTCTCGGAGACGGCGACCACGCGCGTGGCCTGGCGGGCGGCGCGGGGCACGTGGCGCTGCAAATAGGCGCGGTTGCCGGGGTCGGTGACTTCGGGCAGCACCAGGAAGCTGAGGTCGTGGATGGTGATCACGCTGCGCGCCCCGCGCACCGGCGGGGCGATGAAGTCGGGCGCGTGCAGCACATCGACCCCGCCGATCATGCGGTCGGCGGCGACGGGCATGCGCAGGCGGTTCCAGAGGATGCCGAGCATGCGCGCCGACATCGGCAATTCGTGCGCCCGCGCGTTCCGGTGGTGGGCCAGCAACTGGGTGAGAAAGGCGTACTCCGGCGTATCGCGCGGCAAGCCCGCGCCGCCGTAGAACAACGTGTACTCGTGCGTGCGGTCCATCTGGAGCAGGGCGCGCACGAGCGAGCGCGTATAGCGGGCCACCCCCGCGCCGTGCCAGACTCCCGTGGTATAGTCGATGCCGATCCGCACAGGGCGTTCCTACTTGCGCCGTGACAGGAGGTAGACGATGAAGCCCCCGATCACGATGCTCCAGTAGTTGATCAGCCGGTCCAACAAGGCGATGCTGATCGCGGTGTTATCGTCCACGCCGAACAGCTTGAGCACGCCGACAACCGCGCCCTCGACCAGGCCGATACCGCCGGGCGTGAAGGGCAGCGTGGTCAGCAGCGAACTCGCCAGCGCGATGAAGATGACCACCGGCAGGGTGATCAGGTGGCCCTGGTCGAGCGCCTGCACCACGCCGTAGAGCCGGGCGCCTTCCAGCAGCCAGATCACCGCGGTATAGCCGGCCAGCACGGGCAGGCTGCGCCGGCGGAAGCTGAGCAGGGTGCCGTGCTGGAAGCTGGTGAACATCGCCCGGAAGCGCTGCGGGATCAGGTGCAGCACCCGGTCGCCCAGGATGCGCAAGACCACCAGGCCCACGCCGAGGGCCACGATCATCGCCCCGCCCAGGGCCAGCACGCCGGTCATCATGCCCGGCATATGGCCCTGCAAGGTCAGGAAGCCCGATACCAGCAGCAACCCGAACAGGATGAACAGGTCGATCATGCGCTCGGCCAGGATGGTGCCGATGGTGCGCGAGAACGAGACGCCCGCGCTCTGCTTGAGCAGGTAGCTGCGGTAGGCGTCGCCCAGCTTGGCCGGCACGATGCAGTTCACGAACCAGCTCAGGTAGATGATCTCGATCAGGCCGCCGACCCCCGGCATCTCCGGTTTCTTGGCCCGCGAGAAGCCGACGTTGCTGAGCAGCGTCTGCCAGCGCAGCCCGCGCAACAGGAAGGCCGCATAGTAGACCACGAACCCGGCCAGGAACCAGGCCGGGTTGGCCTGCTTCATCGTCTGCCAGACTTCCGCCGGATCGAGGTTGAAGCGGGTGAAAATGAACAGGAAGAGCGCAATCGCCAGCCCGAACGACAGCAGCGTGCGCGGATCGCGCAGGCGGTGAACCAGCCATGCCCGATCTTCGGCCATTTCCTCGACTTTGCCGGCCATCGCCGGGGCTTCCTTCTCGGCAGCCACTACGTCTTCCGGCGTGGTGTGCAGCTCCGCGGCGACCTGCCGGGCGTGCGCGCCGTTGGCGGTGATACCGGGCGCCGCGCCCGCGACGGCGTCATCCGCCGCGGTCTCCGGCTCCAGGGCTACCGAGCGATCATGCAACGATGTGGGTTCTTTGATAGGACCGTCCTCCTGTCCAATGCTGCGTTCCAAGGCCCCGGCACGGGTAGAAAGCGCGGGTGCGTCCCTTGAAATCGCCGACCTAAAAGCGAAAACAGAAGCCCTGCCGTTTCGGGTGCGAAGGCGGCAAGGCCATCCAGCAACTCACGCGCCACCGGCGCGGGCGGCGGCGCTTGCGCCGGGCAGAACGATGCGCGGCGCCAGGTAAAAAAGCGCAATCACGGCGGCCCAATGGATGCCGAAATTGAGCACATGCAAGTTCTCGAACACGCTATGGCCCATGATGGTGCCGACGACGCCGATGGCCCCGATGAGCAGGGCCGTCTCAAAGCCGCGCCGGGCTGTCCACAGGCGGCCAATCGCGCGCGCGCCCGTCGCCAGCGTCACGCCGAGCACGGCCAGGTAGGCCAGCAGCCCGGCCAGCCCGGTCTCGGCCAGGGCGTGCAGGTAGTAATTGTGGGCATGGCCCTTCGATACCGGCCAGCCCTGGATGGAGAAGCGCGGCCAGGCCACGTTGAAGTTGCCGATGCCGATGCCCAGCCAGGGGTCGGAGAGGAACATGTTGCCCGCGGTCTGCCAGTGGGCCAGGCGCTCGACCTGGCTGAAGTTCTCCGGCGTCGTCTCGACCTCGCGCACATCGTAGATCTGCAACTGGTTGGGGATGCTCTCCAGGCGGTCGCGCAGGCTGGCGGGCAGCACGCCGGTCACGGTCAGGCCCACCAGCAAGGCCGCGCCCAGGCCCAGCGCGAGCAGCGTCCGGCCCCGGTATGGCCCCATCGCCAGGGCCATCGCCAGGATGCCGAAGACCAGGCCGATGTAACCCCCGCGCGACTGGCTGGCGATCAGCCCGCCCAGGATGACGGCGCTCAGCGCGGCCACGCCCACCGCCAGAGCGACGAGGGCCAGCCGCGCCCGCCGGTCGCGCTGGACGCCCGATCCGCGCGCCCGCAGCCCGCGCACCGCGCGGATGAGCAGGTAACAACTGAGGGCAATCGCCAGCGCGATGGTCAAGTTGAGGTAGCCCGCGTAGGAGTTGGGCATGCCGATGGTGCCGAAGGCGCGCGGCACCAGGTCTTCGGGATCGCCGCCCTGGCCGGCAAAGAAGGATGGCGGCACCTGCCGCGTCGCCACCTGCCAGATGCCCAGCAGGGCCTCGGCGGTCGCGCCCGCGAAGAAGCAGGCGACCAGCCCGATGATCTCGGCGCGCGTCCGAATCGTGTTGGCGATGATGATATAGGCCAGCAGCACCACGGTCCAGCGGGCCAGTTCGGCCAGGCCCGCGCTCACCGACCCGGCCACAGCCAGGCTGGCGACCATGACCGTCATGTAGACGGCCAGCGCCACGGCGAACGGGGGGATCACCAACCGGCGCGCGGACACGGCCGTCCAGGCCCACCAGGCGCCCAGCAGCCCGACCATGGTGGCCTGGGTCAGTGTGGCCCGGCCTCCCAACGTGATTTCCTGCTGCACGGGGACACTCAAGACGAGCGCGTAGACTCCCCAGGCCGGGCGCTGCAAGACCAGCACGCCGCCCACGAGCAGGACGGCGAGGCCCAGGCCCACCTGCGGCGGCAGGAAGACGGCCACGGCCACGGCGCCCGCCACCAGGATGGCATACCACCAGGGCATGCGGCGCCAATCGGCGGCGGCGCCCCGTGATATGGCGAGGACAGCGGCCCGCATCGCTCCCTTAGCCGCCCAGTGAGGTGCCGCCCACCGGCTGCGGCGCCGTCGCGTCGCTGGGCGTGACCACCGTGCGGAACCAGGCCAGGGTGCGTTCCAGCCCATCAGCCAGGCTCACCCGCGGCTCCCACCCGATCTCGGTGCGGATGCGCGTGATGTCGGGGCAGCGGCGGCTGGGGTCTTCGGTCAGCGCGGGCCGATGCTCGATGGGCACCTGCGCGCCGGCCAGGTCGCGGATAATCCGGGCGAAGTCGATGATGTAGCGCTCATCGGGGTTGCCGACGTTGTAGACCCGCCCGCAGGCCACTTCGCACGGGGCGTCCATCACGGCGCGCAGCGCGCGCACCATATCCTCGACATAGCAGAAGGCGCGGGTTTGCTTGCCGTCGCCGTAGACGGTCAGCGGGCGACCGGTGAGCGCCTGGGAGATGAAATTGGGCACTACGCGCCCATCCTTGGGGTTCATGTGCGGGCCGTAGGTGTTGAAGATGCGCACCAGCCGCCCGTCAATGCCCTTCTCGCGCACATAGGTCGTGACCAGCGTTTCGCCCAGGCGCTTGCTCTCGTCGTAGCAGGCGCGCGGCCCCACTGGGTTGACGTTGCCGAAGTAGGTCTCGACCTGCGGGTGGACCAGCGGATCGCCATAGGCTTCGGACGTGGAGGTGAAGAGGATACGCGCGTCATGCTCCGTGGCCCATTCGAGCAGGTTCTGCGTGCCGTAGGTATTGGTCGCCAGGATCGCCAGCGGGATGCGGCTGAAATCGGCGGGACTGGCCGGGCTTGCCAGGTGATAGACCTGATCGGCGTCCGGCAGATCGGGCGGCAGGGGCCGGCTGATGTCGTGCTCGATCACACGCAGCCGGGGATTATCACGCAGCGCGGCGATATTGCGCGGGTTGCCGGTGAGGTAGTTGTCGAGAATGAGAACGTCATGACCGTCCGCGAGCAAGGCGGCGGTGAGGTGCGAGCCGATAAAACCGGCCCCACCGGCGACAATAATGCGCAAAGGATCCTCCTACTGGTTGCCGGTTGCGGGGGCGAACGGCGGGCCGTGGGCCGGCTTCCACATCATCTGCAACAGGGCACAGAAGAGCCAGAAAGTGAGCGCCAGATCCGGCAGAAAATATGAGTTGTCGACGAGGCCATGCACGACCACGACGGTCATCCCGGCCAGCACCGCGCGGGCCAGCGCGGCGCCCCGCGCGTCAGTGCGGCGGATAAGGGCCAGCGCGCCCAGGATCACACGTACCATGATCCAGCCCGCGACAAGCACACCTATTATACCCAAACTGAGCCAGCAATCCAAGAGCAGGTTATGCGGGTGCGACAGCCAGCGCTCTTGCTGGTGGGCCGGATCGGCGTAGGGGCCTTGATACTGGTTGAGGAACTGGTCGAGGCCGATGCCGAAGACCGGGTGATCGCGCAGCATGGCGAGCGCCGTCTGCCAGAGGTCGAGGCGGATGAGGCCGCTGCCGGTGTGCAGGATACGCTCCGGCAGGCGGCCCAGCGCGGCCAGCGCCAGCAGCCCCGCCCCCCCGGCCACCAGCGCGCCGGTGAACACCCGCGCGGCCCGCCCGCCCACCATCCAGAGGCTGACCCCGACGGCGACCACGACGGCCAGCCAGGCCCCGCGCGAATACGAGAGCACCAGGGCCGGGATCATCACCAGCGTCGCCAGGATGTAGGCGCGGCGGCGCAAGGTTTCGCCCGGCTCGGTGAGGAACCAGGCCAGGGCCGCGGTGAAGGCCAGGGCGCGGCCCAGGAACAGCCCCAGGTTGTCGGGGTGGGTGAACAGGCCCTGGAAGCGGACGACGCCCTGCACGTCGAGCGTGTGGCCGGGGACGTTGAGGAAGCCGAGGGCCAGGGCCAGCGCCGCGGCCAGCGCCGACCCGCCGATGAAGCCGTCGGCCACGCGCAGGGTCTGGCGGCGGCCGGCGCGGATATCCGTCGCCAGGAAGTAGAACAGCACCGGCTCGACGATCACCCAGCGGTAGGCGCGCAGGCTATCGCGCAGGTACTCCGGGTTCGCCACGGTGAGCAGCGAGAAGGTGCCCACGATCAGCAGCGCCCCGGCGGGCACGCCGAAGAGATCGCGGCGCAGGGCGGTGCGCAGCCGTTCGCGCCAGGGCACCGGGCCTTGCAACTCCTGGTACAGATTGAGGTAACCGGTGACGGTCAAGTCGGCGGGCGCGGCCACGGCAGCGGCGGCCCGGCGGCGGGTTTGCTCGCGCCAGGCGCGGTGGATGATCCAGGCGATCAGCGTGAGCCAGAGGCAGGTTTCGCTGATCGGGAAGCTCCAATCGAGCAGGGCGCGCGGCGCCGTGGCGAACGGGATGGCGGCGGCCGTCGTGACCACGGCCATATCGGGGCGCAGCACGGCCAGCAGGAACCAGACGATAAGCGGCAGCAGCGCCCAGCGTGGCGACGGCAGCAGGTAATAGGTGACCAGGGCCGTGGTCATCGCGGCGACGACGACCCCGGCGCGCGCCCCGTCGCCGGTCAGCCCCGGCAGGGCCACGGCCTGGCGCACCAGTCGCGGCAGAGCGACGATGGCGAACGTGCTGCGCACGCCGAGCCAGAGCGCCAGCCCGGTCAGCAAGAGATACCCGGCGGCGAACAGCCCGGCCTGCGGCGACTCGCGCCCGACCACGAAGCCAAGCAGCGCGACCGGCGCGTCCACATTGGCCGGGCGGATAGTTACAGTGTGGCGCGTGTCCTTCAGGTCGCCGGCCACCCGGAGGCGCACGGCGCTCAGGCCGGGCGGCGCGGGCCAGGCCGGATCGGGCGTCACGCGGTTAGCGGTCGTCCCGGCGGCGGGGATGGTGGCGAGGGCGCGGCCTGTGCTGTCCACCGGCCAGCCGGGCGGCGGCGCGCCGTCCAGTTCGACCTGCAAGGGCGCCGGGTGGGCGCCGGGCGCGAACACCAGGTCCAGGATGTTGCCCTCGAAGGTCAGGGTGGCCGTGCTGTTGGGTGTGGTCGCCGTATAAACCGGACGGTCCGCCGGGGCGGCCCTGGTCCAGGGCCCGGCGACGGTCAGGGCCGGGTTGTCGGGCAGGCCCGCGCCGGTCTCGGCCAGCGGGAAGCGCTTGCTGTAGCGGGCGATGGCCCCGTAGGCCGGGCGCTGGGTCCAGTCCTGGTTGAGGATGGCGAAATACGCCTGGGGTTCGTGCGGCAGCGGCGCGGGGTCGCGCAAGAACCAGACAAACATCGCGCCCATCCACGGCCATTCGGCGCGCGCCCGGTCATAGCCGCTGACCAGGTAGTTGGCCTGCTGCTCCGGTGTCACGCTACCCCAGATGCCCGGTTTGTTTGCCGGGTCGGCGCGCCAATCCGGCGGCAGGCTGACCCAGCCGTATTCGCTGGCCCAGATGCCCTTGGCGCCGTCGCCGTTGCGGACCATCACGTCGCGGGCCAGCACCGGGCGCGAGAAGTTGATGCGGTCGAGATCCGTGCGCCGGTCGGCGGGGGAATAATTCAGGCCGTAGTCCATGACGTTGGCGATATCGAAGTAGGGCTGCGCGCCCGCGTCGTACATGGCCTGCAAGTAGAGGATGTCGTTGGGGTTGCACTGGTCGCCGGTGTGCGTCTGGGCCAGCGGCGCCATGAGGATCACGGCGTCGGGGTTGGCGGCGTGGGCGGCTTCATAGGCCGCTTTCAACAGGGCGGTATAGGCGGCAGGGTTGGGCTGCGGCGGCCACTCGCCGATCAGGTTCGGCTCGTTCCAAATCTGAAAGTAGCGCACCTTGCCCTTGTAGCGTGAGACGACTTCTCTCACGAAGTCGGCATAATCGTCCACGTTGGCCGGCGGCGCGTGCGAATAATCAACCTGGTCGCCACCGCAGGGATTGTTCGGGTTGGGCGCGCTGCGTGCCCAGGCCGGGGTGGCGTCGAGGCGGGCCACGATCTCCAGGTTGAAGGCGCGCGCCTGGTCCACGATAAAGTCGTACTTGTCCCAGGCGGAGTGGGCCGGGCCGGGGCCGCGCCGGTCCACGTAGTCGCCCTTGCCCGCGATCTCGATGTCGCTCCAGACGAAGCC
>JAICKM010000825.1 GCA_025927935.1 Chloroflexia bacterium
GAAGCGCGCAGTACGCAACGCGCTGCCTCGGCGGCGCGGGGCGCGCGCTGCGCCCGGCCCACGGCGTTGCACGGGGCGCAGGACCGGGGTCGAGAGGTCGGGCAGACTACCGCTTCCAGGCGTACTTGTCACTCGGAGTGGGGCGAGGCGTCTCGGCGCGTAGCTACGGAGACGAGCTGCTTCGTTGCGTTCAGCATGACAACGGCGCCTGGAAGCAGTACCGAGCAACCACATGCATGAGCCGGCTCCCCGGATGATCGCGATTGGACGGAGTCGGATCGGTCATGGCTCCGAGGAATGAATCAGGCGCCAGTGGGGCCAATTGCTTTACTCACTGCGGCGCCAACTCGCTGGGAGCCGGCGTTGCATCCCCCGCGGGCACCAGGGCGAAGGCCAGCGCGAGCAGGGCCGGGACGTAGAGGTAGGGCCAGATCACCGGGTTGACCACCATGAACAGCAGGTAGGCGGCGGCGCCCCAGCGCAGGGCGGCGGCGGGCGTGCGTACCGGGCGCAGGCGCAAGGCTAGCAGTACCACGCCCAGCCCGCCCACCAGGATCATTTGCAGCGGCTTGAGCCAGTCTTGCAGGCCGTTGTACCAGAACGGCCCGGCCAGCCCCACCTCCAGCGCCCAGCTTTTGTCGGTCTGCCACTTGAGCAGCGGCAGGCGCTCCAGGTCGTTGAACCAGCCGATGGCGCCGTCGAGGAACCCGCGCCGCCCCCAGAGCAGGAACGGCCCGACCAGCAGGGCGAAGACCACCCCCGCGACCACCACCCGGCGCAACGCCACGCGCCAGCCCTGGGCCAGCCAGGACGCGCCGAGGAAGGGCGCGAAGGGCAGGGCCAGCGGCGCGGCGGCCAGGGCCGCGCCCACCCCCGCGCCGGGCAGCAGCCAGCCGGGCCGGGCGCGCGCCGCGCCTACCGCCGTGGCGAAGGCCACGCAGAGCCACAGCCAGTAGGGCGGGGCGGCGGTGCTGATGTCCCACTGGAACATGCCGGGCGCGAGGTAGAGCAGGCCGAAGGCGTGGGCCGCCGGGCCGGGGCCGCGCCGCCCGCCCGCCAGCAGCAGCAGCGCGCCCACCAGCGGGCCGAACAGCAGGTTCACCCAGCGCAGGTCGATCCCGGCCAGCGCGGCGGGCAGGTAGCTGAGCACAGTCAGCGGCCAGTAGGTCAGCGGCAGGTCCCAGGGCATCTGGTAGACGATGTAGGGGTTTTGCGCGTGCAAGATGCGCGCGGTGGACATTTGCAGCAGAGGCAACATATCCCCCAAGCGGATGGTGAGCGGGATGACGGCGATGCCGATCAGGCGCAGGGCCAGCCCCGCGCCGATGGCAGCGGCCAGGAACCGCGCCGGGCGCAGCAGCACCAGCCCGCCCGCGCTCACGATCAGCCCGCCCAGCAGCAGCGCGGCGGGCAGCCCCGCGCCCAGAAGGATGGCCCATGTGGCCGGGGCGGGATGGCCGACCCCGGCGTCGTAGAGCAGGTTGATTAGCGAGAGCAGGAACAGCGCCCCCGCCAGCAGGCCGATCCAGACCCGGCGCATCCCCTCGTCGCGCACATAGCCGATGACCAGGGCCAGCGCCGGCACAGCGGCCAGGGCCGCGCTCTGCACGGCGAACATGCCGAGCAGCCCGGCCAGGCTGGTGTCGCGGTGCGGGTCGCGAGCCACCCAGGCGGGCGGATCGCTCAGCGCGATATAGAGGAAGGTGGCGGCCAAAGCCAGCAGCACGCCGCCGCCCAGCAAGACCAGGCCGTCTACCGGGCGGCGCAAGGGGAAGCGCAACGCGCCGGGTCGATCGCGGGCGGGCAGCACCAGCAACGCCGCCGCGATCAGTACCATCGTCCAGCCCAGCCCCAGGAAGGTCGGCTCGCCGTAGAGCCAGGACAGCCCGTAGATATGCAACAGCCCGCTGAAATCGGTGGCGAGCAGCAGCAGCACGAACAGGGCGAGGTCGCGCCCCGGAATCGGCGCCGGGACCGGCGCGTCCGGCTGCGGCCGGGGTGGGACCTGGGCGTGGGTTTCTGGTATAGTGGTCGTGGTCATTGCCACCCATGTTATAAAGAAGCAGGGGCTTCTGTCAAGCCGATCCGTTCTTCAAACTCCAGGTGGTATTCTGTGCAGCTTGTCACACACGATTTGTCACTCTGAGCGCAGCGAAGAGTCTCGTTTGGGTGCAAGACGAGATTCTTCGCTCTGCTCAGAATGACAGGTAGCGACTGATTCAGGGAGGAACGTTGCGTATGCGGTTAGCGGTGCTGTCCGATATTCATGGCAACCCGTTCGCGTTGGATGCCGTGCTGGCCGATATTGCGGCGCAAGGCGGCGTGGACGGGTACTGGGTGCTGGGCGACCTGGTGGCGTTCGGTCCCGATCCGGCGGCGGTCATAGAGCGGTTGACGGCCTTGCCCGCGGCCCGCTTCGTGCGCGGCAACACCGACCGCTACCTGACGCGCAACGAGGACCCGCCCGGTATGCGCGAACGGGCCGCGCAGGAACCTCCGTTCCTCAATATCCTGCTGGAGTTCGCGCACAGCATTGCCTGGACGCGCGGCTATGTCACGGCGCGCGGGCACCTGGCCTGGTTGGAAGATCTGCCGCTGGAGCAGCGCATGACCCTGCCCGACGGCACGCGGCTGCTTGGCGTCCACGCCGCGCCGGGCACGGACGATGGGCCGGGCATCCATCCCGGCCTGAGCGACGCCGAACTGGCCGCGGTGCTGGCCCCGGCGGGCGCGGATCTGGTCTTTGTGGGCCATACCCATGTGCCCGTGGACCGCACGGTGGGCGGCGTGCGGGCGATCAACCTGGGCAGCGTCAGCAACCCGGCCACCGCCGATCTGCGGGCCTGCTATGTGCTGCTGGACGCCGACGAGTCCGGCTACCAGGCGCGCTTCCGTCGCGTGGCCTATGACCGGGAGGCGGCCATCGCCGCCGTCGAGCGCGCGGGCCATCCGGGTGCGCGGCACATCTTGCGCTATCTGCGCGGCGAAAACCGATC
>JAICKM010000151.1 GCA_025927935.1 Chloroflexia bacterium
AACGATCTTCGCGCCCGGCGCGCCTGCTCGGCGTGTAATCGTCGTCGATGAACCGATGTCAGCCTGGGTGTGCGTCACGATTTTGCATCGCGGCAGCACCCGGCCCCTCAAGAGGCGGGCTAACGCTACGACGCCTGCCTGCGTGCCTTGACAGGCTGAAAACTTGTGTTATAATAATTGAAACGTTTCAATTGAAACGTTTCAAACACTGGCGTCGCCAGGGAGCGCAGCATGAGCAAGCAAGCAGGGAATGAGCCGACAGGGTCTGCACCGCCGCGCGTGACCATTCGGGAGGTCGCGCGGGAAGCCGGCGTGGCGGTCGGCACGGTTTCCCTGGCCCTCGCCGACAGCCCCGCCATCGCTGCGGAGACGAAGCGCAAGGTACGTGAGGCAGCCGCCCGGCTGCATTACCGCCCCAGCGCCCTGGGCCGCGCCCTTCAATCGCGCCGGACCAACGCGGTTGCCCTGATCGTGCCCCATAGCAGCCAGCATGTCTTCGGGCACCTCTACTTTATGGAGGTGCTATCCGGCGTGAGCGCGGTGCTCAACGCCGCAGGCATGACCCTGGTGCTCTCGACCACCATGACCGAGGCGACGCAAGAGGATGCCTACGCCAAAATCCTGCACTCCCAGCTAGTGGACGGCGTGATACTGGCCTCCGCCGCCCTGCATGACAAGAATATCGCCGGCTTGCAACTCAGCCCGTACCCCTTCGTCTTTATCGGCCGCTACCCGCTTGACCCCAGCGTGTGTACGGTATCCGTGGACGATGAAGGAGGCGCCCGACAAGCGGTCGCCCATCTGATCGGGCACGAGCATACCCGCATCGCTCATATCAGCGGACCGCTGGGCCACCTCTCAGCCATGGATCGCCTGGCCGGCTACAAGCACGCGTTGGCAGCGGCAGGCATCGCGTTCCATCCCGAGTACTGCCGGGAAGGGGACTACAGTGAAGACGCGGGTCGCGCCGGCACGCAGGCGCTGCTGGCGCTCGATGAGCCGCCGACGGCTATTTTTGCCGCTAACGACGAGACCGCTATCGGCGTGATCGCGGCATTACGTGAAGCCGGCCGGCAGCCCGGTAGCGCGTTCCCGGTGGTGGGCTTCGACGACGTGATGTTCGCGCGGCTGGTCAACCCGCCGCTGACCACGGTGCACCAGCCGATGCGCGCATTGGGCAGTGCGGCAGCGCAGCTACTATTGGCACTCTTGAATGACCGGCCGGCCGAAGAGCTGCCCGATCCATTACCGACTCATCTGGTCATCCGAGGTTCATGCGGCTGCCCGGATCAGCCATAAACGGAACCGGCTCGCAAAGGAGGTAGTGTATTGGTTTGGTAATTTCGGCGCCGGCTTGTTCTTAACGGCCACGAGACCCTATTTGTCATTCGTTGAGGAGGAAAGCAATGTTGCGATCAAAACAGGCGCTGGTAACAACTCTGGCTTTGTGTACGCTGCTCCTGCCCCTGCTGGCTGCGTGCGGATCAGATACCACCGCGACGCCCGTGGCGGGCGCTGCCGCCACGAACCCCCCTGCGGCGGGCGGGACCACGGCAACCGATACTCCCGCGACGAGCAACACCATCGGCAGTAGCGGCGCGGCGACGACACTCACCTTCTGGAACGGCTTCACCGGCTCTGACCTGCCCGGCATCCAGGCCGTAACAAAGAAGTTCACCGACGCCAACCCGAATATCAAAGTGAATATGGACGTGGAGCCGTGGGACACGCTGATGCAGAAGCTGCTCAGTTCGATGTCGACCGGCACCGGGCCCGATGTGGTGGCGATCCACTTTCAATACATCCCGCAATACGCCAAGAGCGGCCTGGTTATGGATCTCAGTTCCGAGATCAAGCAGGGCGGCGATCTCGATCCGTCCCAATGGCCGGCGGCGCTGAATGATCTGCTGCAATATAACGGCAAATACTACGCCTCCCCGCTGAACTACGCCACCTTGATGCTCTACTACCACAAGGATCTGTTCAGCGCCGCCGGCATCGCCAATCCGCCGGCCAACTGGGACGAATGGCAGAGCGACATCAAAAAGCTGACCAAATCCGACGGCAGCCAGTACGGTATCGCCTTCGGCGAGCACGATACCATCCCCAACTATCCGATCTTGATCTGGGAGAATGGCGGCGATATCGTCAAGGATGGCAAACCCGCCCTTTCCAGCCCGGAGAGCGTTGCCGCGCTCAAGACCTGGACCGACCTGGTCAAGAACGATAAGGTCAGCCCGGTGGGCCTGAGCGGTGCCGAGTCGGACAAGCTCTTCGAGACGGGCAAGGCGGCAATGGAGATTACCGGCCCCTGGGCGACCAGTGGCTATGACAAGGACGGCTTCAGCTACGATGTGGCGCCGATCCCCGCCGGCCCGGCGGGCGCCTTTACGCTGGCCGACACGGTGGTGTTGATGGTCAACGCCAAAACCCAGAACAAGGACGCCGCGCTCCAGTTCGTCAAGCACTGGAATTCAAAGGACTCGCAGGTCACGCTGTCCTCGATGACGGGCTTCCCGCCAACCCGGACCGATCTGGCGAACGACCCGACCCTGGCGAAGAACAAGTGGGTGCCCAAGTTCGCCGCGGTGGCCCCGCAGTCCAAGTTCTACCTGCCGGGTCTCGAAAAGTTCTCACAGATCGACACCGATGTCTTCGTGCCGATGCTCCAATCGATCACGCTGGGCAAGGCGACCGTCGAGGATGCCACGAAGAGCGCCGACCAGCAAATCAGCGATCTGTTGAAGTAACCGCCGGCTCGGCACAGGTCTAATGCGCGGACCGTTCGGCGAGACCACTCGCCGGGCGGTCTGCGGGGGGTAGCGGAAGTGTCCAAGATCGAGGTAAGCCGGCCTGCCGTCCGTACCCGCCCGCCGGTGGCGGAGCGCCTGGCGACTCTGGGGCGCGAAATGAGCACGCGCGAAGCCCGCGCCGCCTACCTGTTCATGCTGCCCAGCCTGGTGATCCTGGCCGTGTTCGTCTTCTGGCCGATTATCCAGGCGTTCTTGCTCAGCTTCTATCACTGGAGCTTCGGCAGCAGCGTCCAGGAGTGGGCCGGCCTGGACAATTACCAGCGCCTGATCCCCGACGCCCGCGTCGCGAACGCCTTCCGCAACACCCTCTACTACACGGTGATCACCGTCCCAGTCGGGATGGTCGTCGCGCTGGGCCTGGCGCTCGCCTTGAACGAGAAGTTGCCGGCCCGCGGGCTGCTACGGGCGGCCTTCTTTCTGCCGGTAATCGGCTCTTTCGCCATCATTGCCATCATCTGGAGCTTCCTGTTCGACCCGGACATCGGGCTGCTGGCCTACTGGCTCAAAGTAGCCGGCCTGCCGGTGACGGGCTGGCTGCGCGACCCCGACTGGGCCATGCCGGTGGTTATCCTCGTCAGTATCTGGAAGAATCTTGGCTTCAATATGGTGATCTTCCTGGCCGGCTTGCAGGGCATACCCGAAACCCTGTATGAGGCGGCGCGGGTTGATGGCGCCTCGGCCTGGCAGCGGTTCTGGAAGATAACGCTGCCCATGCTGCGGCCCACGACCCTGTTTGTGCTGGTGATTTCGGTGATCGGCGCCTTCCAGGTGTTTGACCCGGTGTATGTCCTGACTCCCGGCGGCGGCCCCCTGCACAGCACCGAAACCGTGGTGTCGTACATTTATCACCAGGGGATCGAGTTGATCGACATCAGCTATGCGTCCACCATCGGCGTGGTCCTGTTCGTGATCGTGTTCGTGCTGACCCTGTTTCAGTTGCGCATCCTGCGCTTCCGGGAGGTGGACTGATGAGCCGAACCCTGGAAAGTCCCACTCCTGTAGCAACAACCAAGGCTACGGTTGTGCCCCGCGCCGCGCAACGCGACGCCAGGCTGCGCGCCGTGCTGTTCCTCATTCTGGCGGCGTTTGCCGCGGGCATGGTCTTCCCGTTTGTCTGGATGCTGCTCACCGCCTTCAAGCCCGAAAGCACTATTGTTAAGTTCCCGCCGCAGCTCTGGCCCACCAACTGGACGCTGGAGAATTTCGCGAACATCTGGCAGCGAGTGCCCTTCGGGCGCTTCTTCGTGAACAGCGTGTTGTTCGCCGGGGGGGTCATGCTGATCTCGTTGCTCTTCGACTCGATGACGGCTTACGCCCTGGCCCGGCTGCGTTTTCCGGGGCGCGACGCGATCTTCATATTCGTGCTGATCGCGTTGATGATCCCCTTCCAGGTGATCTTCATCCCACTGTTCGTCACCGTGCATGATCTCGGCCTGCTTAACAGCTTTGCCGGCCTGATCATCCCGCGTGCCACGAACGCTTTCGGTATCTTCATGCTCCGGCAATTCTTCTTGACCCTGCCGCGCGAACTGGACGAAGCCGCGCGGATCGACGGCGCGGGGGAGTTTTATATCTACAGCCGGATCATCCTGCCCCTGTCGGGACCGGCCATAGCAACACTGGCGGTCTTCCATTTCATGTACAACTGGAACGACTTCCTGTGGCCGCTGTTGATCACGTCGAGCATCGACATGCGCACCCTGCCCTCGGGTCTCGCGCTGTTCATGGGCCAGCATGTGGTCGAGTACGGGGTCATCATGGCCGGAGCCGCCCTGGCGCTGGCGCCGCTGTTCATCGCCTTCCTGTTCGCCCAACAATATTTTGTCCGCGGTATTGCCCTGAGCGGACTCAAGGAGTGACATTTTGACTGCGCCCCCTGACGGAAGTACGGACGCCCTGTTCAGCCTGGCGCCGGGCGGCTTCGCCTGGGCCACCGGCATCGAAGACACGTTCATCGGCCAGACCGAGCGGGTCGGCGAACGGGTGCTCGACGAGTACGCGCTCACCCACCACTATATCTACTGGCGCGAGGATATCGACCGCGCCGCCGCCCTAGGCGTGCGGGCCATGCGCTACGGCATTCCCTGGTATAAGGTGGAGCCGGCCCCCGGCGTATTCGATTGGGAGTGGGTGGACCGGGTGCTGGAGTATATTGCCGGCAAGGGCATCGCGATCATCATCGACCTGATGCATTATGGCACGCCGCTCTGGCTGGATAATCAGTTTCTCAACTCGGCGTATCCCGAGCGCGTGGCGGCTTACGCCGCAGCATTCGCCCGGCGCTATAAGCACCTGGTGTCGCACTATACGCCGCTGAACGAGCCGTGGATCACCGTGGCCTTCACGGGCGTACACGGCATCTGGCCGCCCTATTTGCGCGGCAATGACGGCGCGGTAAAGATCCTGCGTTCGCTGACGCGCGGTATCGTCCGGACCATCGAGGCGATACGCGCGGAAGATTCTCAGGCGGTGATCGTGAGTGTGGACGCCGCGGGCGAGGCCGTACCGGCAGCGCCCCAGTTCGCGGAGATCGCCGCGCTGACCACGGCGCGCACGTTTATCGCCACGGACCTGGTGCGGGGCCTGGTCGACAGCAAGCACCTGCTCTATCACTGGCTCCTACAGCACGGCATGGCGGATCTCGATCTCGCCTGGCACGCCGAACATGCGGCACAGATCGAGATCGTCGGGGTCAACTACTATCCTGAGTCGTCGGTGAGCCGCGTACACGAAAACAACGGCGAGATCACCGGCCAGCGTATCTGGGGCGGACCGGAGGGCCTGCGACGCGCCCTACACGCCTTCGCCGCGCGCTATGATCGCCCGGTTATGGTGACCGAGACCAGCACCAACGGCCCGCCGGCGCTGCGTACCCAATGGCTGACGGAGTCGGTGGCCCTTATACCACAGGTGCGGGCGGAGGGTGTGCCGTTGGTCGGTTATACGTGGTGGCCTTTGTTCGATTTGATCGACTGGTCCTATCGCCACAGCGCGCGACCGATCGAGGAATTCATCACCCGCCTTGGTCCGGCCACGCTGGATCTCGATCAGATCGCCACCTTAGTCAAGGTGATGCAGTGGAATAAACTGGAGCAGCTACCGTTGCAAGCCTATCTCGCGCGCATGGGTCTCTACGAGTTGCAGATGCAGTTCGACGGTACCTTCGCTCGCGTACCCAGTCCTCTGGTGGATGTCTACAAGCAGGTTATCGCCGTTGGCGCGAGCGGCGTGGGCGCGGTTGGCACGGAGCCTGGTATCCGCCGTAGCGCCGCCTCGTGAGCGCGGCATCTGGAAGTATCTTACCCGTGGTGCGGATACAACGGGGACAGCTTGGTCCAGCGGTTTGGGGGCGCAGCGGACGCCCCAATGCCAGATGCCGCTATCCGCTTTGAATTTCTCTTTGTTCTCGCCGTACCAGTAGAAGGTTCCGTCGACGTACAGGATCGATCCGCCGTGGGCTGGATGCGGTTGCCGTTTGTGTCCAGCCACACCTGGCCTGGCTTGATTGATCTGTTCTCCATTACTCCAACCCTCCTTGCCAATGCCCGGCGTTGACGATGCACCGTGGCCCAATTCTCCAACGTCACGAAATGGCCGGCCATCGCCGCCACGCTGCCTCCTGTACGTCCCAATAGAGAGGGCCTTACACGCCAGCGGGCTGTTTGGGAAGCACTGTAGCGCATGCAACTCGACGCGCCCGCCATCACACGCCTCCAGGATCCGTCGACCACTGGAGGCGCCCAGATCTAACGCCTATCTGGCAGTAGTGTCGCTCATGGCGCCCCTAAATCAGGCTGGTCTGCACGCCGAAGGCATCGATTACCTCGTGCAGCTCCGCATCCGTCAGGCCCTCGGCCTGACCGCCGTTCACCAGGTCCATGTACTCGTAGCGGGCGGCCGTCTCGGCGTATTCAATGCGGTCCACGGCGGCCGTAATCGAGTGATCCGAGCGCGACATCACCCCGTGTTTGCCCCACAGCACGATGCGGTGTTCGCGCAACCGGGCCACGTTCGCCTCCATGAGCGCCGGGGAGCCGGGTAGGATGAACGGCAGCACCCCGACCCCTTCGGGCAGCTGCACGATCGTCTCCGGCTCCCAGCGAATCAGCCGCCGGTTCAGGTATTGCTGGTCGCGATACCGGGGAATATGGGTGAGGTAGACCAGGTTGGGCGGCTGCGCATGGATCACCGCGTGAAAGTTGGTGCCGGTACGCCCCACCTGGTCGTTGTGCACCGCCAGATGCGAGTTGAACTCGCTGGTCAGCCGGGCGAACAGCCGGCGCGGCGACGTATAGAACTGCCCTGTCCGCCCATCCTCGCCGATCCGAACCGCGCCCAGGTTGGCTGCCGGGTCGTGGCGCACGTCGCGCAGCCGCCGGCCGGAGCCGGTCACGATTACGATCTTACCGGCCAGCGCGGGCGCGGGCAGGGGCAGGTCCATCGCTTCCACCAGCGGGAAGACGCGCCGCACCTCGATGGGCCAGCCGATGTAAAGCGACATATTGCCCGCGGCGCCTTCGCTAGCTTCAATGGCCGCCAGCCGCTGGCCGGCTTCGCCGATAGCCACCAGAAATTCGTCCAGGTCGGGATAGGGTTCAGGTAGAGACATGGTTGGTTCTTCCTCTAAATACCTGCCTCAGTGCAGGAACACCTCGTGCAAGTCCGCATCGCCCGCACGGATCTGGCCGGCGAAACCAATGCTTGCAACCTGTAGAATGTCATCAGTCTACCTCTGAGCCTTCTACAGGCGCCGTGGCTTGAAGCGCATCCTGGATAGCGGCAAGCAATTGGTCTTTGTTTGGATAAGACCCGAATTGGAACAGCTGGCGCAACGGCATGTCGAGGGCACCGTTCTGCCCGATCTCGCCGCCGCTATACTCAGGCATATGTCTGCGGATGGCGCCCAGGGTGGCAGTCCAGGCGGGCGGGTCATCGATAACCTCGCCCAGACTGCTGTCCAGGGTTAGTGCGCGTCGAGTACGCTGCGGCGCCCGGTAGGGGTAAGACCAGCGATGGCTGCCGGAGCCGACCTCGACCGCGCTCCCGTCTCTACCGGGTAGGGTGACGCCGGCACGGGTGTTCGGTGGCACGACCACTTCGACCGTGATCTGCCCCTGTGCTATGTGCCAGGCGCATTCGGCCAGGCCGTAAGGCGTCTGGTGGCGCGCACGGGCGCTGGTTAGCCCCTCGCCGGGCCGCGGCTGGATCTCCAGGCGGCGATAACCGGGATCGGCAGGTGCCAGGCCGCCTACTGTGCGGTGCAGCCAATCGGCGACGGCGCCCAACGCGTAGTGGTTGAACGAGGTCATCTCGCCAGGATTGATCGAGCCGTCGGGGAGCATGCTGTCCCAGCGTTCCCAGATGGTGGTGGCGCTCATCGTCACCGGATAGAGCCACGACGGGCAGTCCCGCTGCAACAGCAGGCGGTACGCGGCCTCATACTCGCCGGCGCTGCACAGGGCGTCGCAGATCAGCGGCGTGCCGACGAAGCCCGTGCTGATATGATAGCCGCTGACACGCGCTAGTTCGGCCAGGCGCTTGCCGGCGTGCCGGCGCTGGTTTTCGTCGGGGAGCAGCGCGAAACAGAGAGCCAATGCGTAGGCGGTGGCGGAGTCGCTAAGCATACGTCCGGCAGGCGTGACATACTCGGCCACGAAGGCGGCGCGCACTGCCGCCGCCAGGTCTTGATAATGCGTCGCGTCCTCGGTCCGCCCCAACACCTCCGCCGCTTGTGCGACCAGATCAGCGGACCGGGCGAAGTAAGCGGTGGCGACCAGATAGGCGGGCGTGCGCGCTTGCGCTGGGCGATCGGGCGGGGCGGCCGGGTCGAGCCAGTCGCCAAACTGAAAGCCTTCGTCCCATAAGTGGTTCTCCCCCGCCACGGCGGCCACGAGGTCGACCCAGGCGCGCATGCTCGCAAACTGATCGGCCAGGATTTCCACGTCCCCAAAGCGCTGGTACAGCACCCAGGGCACGATCGTCGCGGCATCCCCCCAGGCGGCGGCCGGGAAGGAGGACCGGTCGAGGATGTTGGGGACAATGATGGGCACAATACCCCCTCCTACCTGCTGCTCGACAGCGAGATCGGCGAGCCAGGATTGCAGGAAGCCGGCGCTATCATAGAGGAAGGAGGCGGTGGGCGCGAAGGCCGCGATGTCGCCCGTCCAGCCCAGGCGCTCATCGCGCTGCGGGCAGTCGCTGGGGATGTCGAGAAAATTGCCGCGCATGCTCCAGACGACGTTTTCATGCAGCCGGTTGACCAGCGGGTCCGAACACTCAAACCATCCGGTGCGCTCCATGTCCGAGTGGCAAACGACAGCTTGAATGTTGTCCGGATGCAACGCGCCGGGCCAGCCGGTGACCTCCGCATAGCGGAAGCCGTGGAAGGTGAACCGCGGTTCCCAGGTCTCCGTGTCCGCGCCCTTGAGCGTGTAGCGATCTGTCGCCAGGGCCGTCCGCAACGGGCGTACGCCCAGTTCGCCCGCCTCCAGCACTTCGGCATGGCGCAGGGTGATCGTGCGGCCCGCCTCGCCCTGCACCGTGAGTCGCAGGCGGCCCACCAGGTTCTGGCCGAAATCGACAAGTGTGCGGCCCGACGGCGATTGGCTGATGGCCACCGGGGCCAGCGTCTCGATGCGGCGCACCGGCGGCCCCATGGGCGCCACCAGTGTGCTCAGATCGCAGTTGAGCGACACGACCGGGGACCAGCCGGCGTCGTCATAGCCGGGGGTAGACCAGCCGGGTTGCTCCAGGCGCGCGTCGTAGGTCTCTCCATCGTAGAGGTCGCCGGCGAGGACGGGTCCCGTGGCGGCGCGCCAGCTTTCGTCGGTGCCGACCCGTTCGACGGTGCCGTCGGCGTAGCGGATCTCCAGTTGGGCCAGCAACGCCAGCCGGTCGCCGTAATTGTTGCGGCGCCCGCCGCCAAAGGCGAGGCGTCCGCGATACCAGCCGTCGGCCAGGATAGCCCCGACGGCGTTGTGGCCCTCCTGCAGCAGGCCGGTCACGTCGAAGGTCTGGTAACGCAGGCGGTAATGATAGCTGGTCCAGCCGGGATCAAGCACATGATCACCGGCCACCTGCCCGTTGATCTGCGCTTCATACACGCCGAGCGCCGTGATGTACAGGCGCGCCTGTTGCACGCCCGCGCGGACCTCAAACTCCCGGCGCAGCAGCGGGCTGGGCTGGGCGCGGCTGGTGTCTTCCTCCCAACCCGGCGTGACAAACCGGGCCCCCCAATCGCCGGGTTCGAGCAGCCCGGCCTCGACGGGGTATGGCGCGCTCCAGTCGGAGGCGGACCCATCGGCGCCCTGGACGCGCACCCGCACGGCTACCCGCTCGCGCGATTGCAGCGGCGTGAAGGGCCAGGGCACCAGCACCGACTGGTCGGATTGCACCAGGCCCGTACTCCCTCGCGGATCGCCATCCGATCCAAGGGCCTCGATCTCGTAGCCGGCCTGCAACCAATCCGGGCGCTCCGTCTCCACGATCCACGAGAGCCGGGGTGCCGCCGTGCCGATACCGAGTGCGTCACGGAGATGTTCAACACGGATATCGCCGATGGTTACGTCTGCCCTGGCTTCCACTGCGTCGTTGGTAAGGGCTGACTGTGTCGTTGCCTCTGTCATTGATCTCCCCTTCCATGAACTCTATTCCAGCCATCCTTCGACCGGATCTCGGTGCGCTTTTACACCCTGCCGGCTAGTAGTTAGCCATGCCTATCCTGCAGAGCAGCAGGAGCCGGTTTCCAACCAGGCGTCTACCCCTCAAATCAGCATGGATCACTACTAGGTCAAGTTCTGCGATTCCGTTTGACTCACTATCCCTTGATCGCCCCGCCGATCATCCCCGCCACGATCTGCCTCTGGAAGAACAAGAACAGGATGAGCGGCGGAATCGTGATGACGAGCACGTCGGCAAAGAGCAGATTCCACTGTGAACTGAACTGGCTCATGAAGCTGTACAGCGTGAGCTGCACGGTTACGTTCTCCTGGCCCGGGAGGAAGTAGAGCGGAGAGGCGAAGTCGTTATAGATGCCCACTCCCGAGACGATGATCACCGTCATCATCGCCGGCCGTAACAACGGCAGAATGACCGAGAAGAACACGCGCAACGGCGACGCGCCGTCGACGATGGCCGCTTCGTCGATCTCCGCCGGGATGGTCGCGATGAACGCGCGGAAGATCAGCGTCGCGAAGGGCAGCGTGAATGCGGCTTCGACCATGATCAGCCCGAAGAGGGTCTTGTATATATGGAGCCACTGTAGCAGGAAGATCGTGGGCACCACGGCCGGCGGAATGATCAACCCCGCAAGGATCACCGAATTTGCCAGCGCCGCCACCCGGTCCTGGCGGCGCTGCATGACGTAGGCGACCAGGGCCGCGAGCACGACGATGATCGTTACCGAGCCTAGGGTCAGGATCGTGCTGTTCAATATTGCCAGGAACATCCGCCCGTCCCCATATTGGAGCACGTCCCGGATGTTGTCGAGCAGTTGAAACTGGCTCGGCCACGTGAACTGGAAGAGCCCGGCCTCTGGACTCGTCTTCGCGGCAGTAAGGAAGATGAACACAAACGGCACGATAAACACAATCCCGGCGACGACGAGCGCGACGACGTCAACCCAGGCTGCTGCCACAAACTTGCGGACGCTCATAGCTCTAGCTCCCTTCGGTTGAAGAACCGCATCAGCGGGTAGACGATAA
>JAICKM010000088.1 GCA_025927935.1 Chloroflexia bacterium
CTGCGCTACTGCATACCCTGCTCCCACCCGGCTCCTCATGCATCCATAAGTTCACCGCAAAGAAACGAAGGACGCGAAGATTACTTACATCAATCTTGTTCTTTGCGCTCTTCGCGTCTTCGCGGTGCAGAATAGGGGGTTATGACCGGCTGTCCAGCTGTCCATGGCCTGGTTGCCGGGGGCCGGGTTTTGTGCTATGCTCAAGTTGACCCCGTCCTGGCCGCTATGTTGCGCCCTACGACACCCCCGTGCGGCGCGCTGACACGCCAGGCGCGCACTCGATTGGTCTACAGACGAGGAGAGGAGAGCAGAGATGGATCCCAAAAAGACGGCCCTTGTGCTCATCGAATACCAGAACGACTTTACGTCGGATGGCGGCACCCTGCACGACGCCGTGCAGCCGGTTATGGACAGTACCAATATGCTCCCGAATACTGTGGAGACGGTGGCGAAGGCGCGCGAACTGGGCGTCACCATCGTCCACGCTCCGATCACCTTCACCGACGACTACCATGAACTGACCCCCGAACCCTACGGCATCCTCAAGGGCGTGGTGGACAGCAAGTCCTTCCGCAAAGGCACCTGGGGCGCTGAGATCGTGGACGACCTGGCGCCGGAGCAGGCCGACATTGTGGTCGAGGGCAAGCGCGGCCTGGACGCCTTCGCCAGCACCAACCTCGACTTCATCCTGCGCAGCCGGGGCATCACCAACATCGCCCTGGGCGGCTTCCTCACCAACTGCTGTGTCGAGTCGACCATGCGCACCGGCTATGAGAAGGGCTACAACGTCATCACGCTGAAAGACTGCACGGCGACGCTGAGCGAGGAAGAGCAGCGCATGGCGGTCGAGAAGAACTACCCGATGTTCTCGCGCCCCATGACCCACGACGAGCTACTCGAAGACCTGAGCGGCAAAGAGGTCGCTGCCGGCGCAGGGCGCGGCTACACCAGCTAACCCCGGCAGGCGCGCAACCAGCATAGCGCAATGGTCAGGCGCGGGACGACAACCGCAAGTCGTCCCGCGCCTGATTTGCTGTTTACGGGTACCCAGTCAGCGCAGGGCCGCATGGGGAGCGCTTACCCGTGGTTCGTCGTTTGGCGGCCCCTTATCCTCGGTCACGGATACCAATTCATAAGTGCTGAGCGCGACCCCGCTAGACGGCCCCTCCCACAGCAGATCCGCGACGGTGACATGACCGGTGAGCACATCCCCGCCAATGGCAATCAGGCGGAAGCTGCTGCGCTCCGGTAGCGCCCCCGGCGCCGGGTCCGACAGCGCCTCGACATACGCAAACTGCGGCACACCCGGCGGCGTGTGCGCCACGCTCCCGGTGCAAGCGTCTTTTTCGGTTCCCACTGGGTTGGCTGGTTGGCTCATACGGTGATCCTCCTGGTGCCGGTCCTTGGCGGGCAGCGGTCCGCGATCTGTGACTATTAACCATCGTAAAACCGCTACGTAGGCATCCAGGTGGAAATCGGTAAACAAACGGTGGCAGCAGACGTGATGCCAATTGTAGGGGCCGGTTTTAAACCGGTCTTGCCGCCCCTCAGGATTATGCTACAGGTCTAGTAGCGGCGTCGGGCCAATGCCGGTATCACCGAAGGGTTGTTCAGCCAGGATTCAGGGCTGGGATTCCGAGGCGCGTCATGAGCGCCCGTAGCGATGTGCCGCGCAAGCGTGCTAGCTCTGCCAAAGCCGCTACACGCTGAGCTTCCAGCGTTTCGATCTGCTCCGTAAGCCGCAACAGATCGTCGTACTCGTTAGGCAGCAATGTCTCTGTCTGCCGCTTCGCCAGCAGCAAGTCATAGCGCTGTTGCAGTTCAGCAGGTATGGGTCGGTTGATGCGCAACAGCAGGGCCGCTTCGGTGTTTGCCATGCAATGCCCCTTCGCTTGATAGCCTCTATCATCGGCAACAGCAGAAACACAAACGGCGTCCCCCATCTGAGGGACGCCGTTCGGTTAGCGGCAGCTTACCGCTGGCGGTAGCGCAGGAAGGGCGGGATGTCCAGGTCATCCTGGTTGCCCTGGGCCGGCGGGGGCTGCGGCGGCGGGGCCTGCGGGCGGACCTGCGGGCGCAATACCGGCTGCTGCGGCGGCGGTTGCGGCTGCTGGACCTGCGGGCGCGGGGCCTCGTGCTGCTGCGCCTGGCGCACCGGCGCCTGCTGGTACTGCGGCTGCTGCTGGTACTGCGATTGTTGCTGGTACGGGTTCTGCACCTGCTGCGGGCGGGTCACCTGCTGCGGCGGGCGGCGCAGACTGTCGAAGCCGGTCGCGATCAGCGTCAGCTTCACGTCCTTGCCCAACTGCGGGTCGATCACCGCGCCGAAGATGATGTTCGCCTCGGGGTCGGCGGCCTGCTGTATGATCTCGGCGGCTTCATAGACTTCGAGGATACCCAGGTCTTCGCCGCCGGTGATGTTGAACAGCACACCCTTGGCGCCGTCGATGCTGATCTCCAGCAACGGACTCTCGATTGCCATGCGCGCCGCGTCGATGCAGCGATTGTCGCCCGACCCGCGGCCAATCGCCATCAGCGCCGACCCGGCGTCGCTCATGATCGACTTCACGTCGGCGAAGTCGAGGTTGATCATGCCGTGCTCGGTGATCAGATCGGCGATGCCCTGGATGCCTTGGCGGAGCACATCGTCGGCCATGCGGAAGGCTTCGAGCATCGAGGTCTTCTTATCGGCCACCTGCAACAGCCGGTCGTTCGGGATCGTGATTACCGTATCGACATGCTGCTTGAGGTTGTTGATGCCCTCCTCCGCGCTCAGGCGGCGGCGGCTACCCTCGAAGGTGAACGGGCGGGTGACGACGCCCACCGTTAGCGCGCCGGCCTCGCGGGCGATCTGCGCGATAACGGGGGCCGCGCCGGTGCCGGTGCCGCCGCCCATGCCCGCGGTGATGAACACCATGTCGGCGCCGCGCAGCACGTCGAACAGTTCGTCGCTGCTCTCTTCGGCGGCCTTCCCGCCCACGGCCGGGTTGCCGCCCGAGCCCAGGCCCTTGGTCAGCTTATCGCCGATGCGGATGCGCGTCGGCGCGTCCGAGTGCAGCAGCGCCTGGGCATCGGTATTGACGGCGATAAATTCGACGCCTTTGACTTCCGCGCGAATCATGCGGTTCACGGCGTTGCTACCGCCGCCACCCACGCCGATGACTTTGATCTGGGCGAAATTCTCGACATCGCCCATGGGGCCATAGGACGGGCCGGGCGGCGGCGGGGGCGTCTGGTTCCTGCGATCAAACATAGTTGGCTCCTTCTGTTATATAACGTGCCCTACGGCAAAAACTCGCGCAAAAAGCCGCGTAATCGACCATAGAACTCATTGCCGCGCTCACGAGGTTGTCCCGGCGAGAGCGCATGCTGAGGGGTGTGCCCGCTCGCGCCGGAGTGCCGCGTGGCCCACAGGGCCAGGCCGACGCTGGTAGCATACGCGGGGCTGTCGAGCGTGTCGGTCAGCCCGGTCATCCCTTGCGGCACGCTGATGCGCACCGGCATGTGGAGAACGCGCGCCGCCACGTCGGCAATGCCGGGTAAGCGGGCCGCGCCACCGGTGAGCACGATGCCGGCCGGTAGCAGCCCATCGTACCCACTGCGCTTGATTTCCGCGGCCACCAGGCCGAAGATCTGTTCCACGCGAGCCTCCAGGATGCGCGTGACCAGGTTCCGCGAAATGCGGTCGGTCCGCCCCACTTCGAAGGTCTCTACCTCAATCACTTCGTCGTCGTCATACTCATACTCCGGCTCCACGTCGTCGAGGATGCGCAGCAACTCCGTCTGCACGGGGTGGCCTTGCGGCGCGCGGCCATCGCTGTCTTCCGCCGCGATCCGGTCGCCGCCGGCTAGCGGGGCGGAGGGGGGCGCGACGGGCCGGCGCCGGGTGTACAGGTCGCGCACGCTAGGCGGCGGGGCCACGACACCGTGGGCCAGCTTGAGCCGCTCCGCCGCCTCGAACGGCACTTTGAGCACGATGCTGAGATCGTTGCTCAGGTGGTTGCCGCCAACCGGCAAGACCACGGTGTGCCAGATGCTGCCTTCAATAAAGATGGCGATGTCGGTCGTCCCGCCGCCGATGTCGACCAGCACGACGCCCAGGTTCTTTTCCGGCTCGGTCAGCACCGCCTCCGCCGAGGCCAGCGGTTGCAACACCAGGTCGTCGACCTCGATGCCCGTCCGCTGCACGCAGCGCACCAGGTTTTGCAGCGCGGTCACGGCCCCGGTCACGATGTGCGTCTCGACCTCCAGCCGGAACCCGGCCATGCCCAGCGGGTCATGCACGCCTTCGTGCCCATCGACCACGTAGGAGCGCGGGATGACGTGCAACACTTCGCGCTGCTGGGGAATGGCGATGGCCCGCGCGGCATCCACCGCGCGGGTCACATCCTCATTGGTGATCACCCGGTCGCCGCGCGACACGGCCACCACGCCCCGGCTGTTGAGCGAGGCGATATGGTTGCCGGCCACGCCGACATACGCGGAGCCGATTTTGCAGCCCGAAAGCCGCTCGGCCCGCTCGATGGAGAGGGCAATCGAACGCACCGTCTGCGGGATGTCCACGATCATGCCCTTGCTGAGGCCCTGCGACGGGGCGATGCCCGCGCCGAGGATGTTCACCTCTGGACCGCGCCCCACCTCGCCGACCACCGTGCAGATCTTGGTCGTGCCGACATCCATGCCGACGATGATCCGTTCCTGGTTCTTAGGCATTACTCCACGCTCCCCTCTGTGATCGGGTGGCGGCCCGGCGAAGGGTCCCCAGAGACCCAGGCCAACCGCCCGGCGACCCCCACCCACGGACAGAGTAGCCATATCTCCCAGGGTGCGATATGTAGATCATAGCTTATCATACCACACCCGAGTCGAAAATGCTATAGGTTTTTCTACGTTTTTATGTCAACTTTTCGGCCACTTTACCCGCCGGTTTCCTGTCTGCCAGGCCGCTATTTTGCTGCGCGGGCGGGCCGGTTTGAAACTGGCCCCTACATCGCAAAACGATGGTGGTAGGCACTACAGGAAGTGCCGGCGGATGATCGCCACGTTGTCGAACATGCGCACCCCAAACGCGACAACGGCGGCCAGGATCAGGTCGACTCCCAGGCGCTCGCCCAGGAAGGTCAGCCCGATCGCCAGGCTCACGTTGGACAACAGCCCGCTGATGAACACCTTGTTGTCGTAGGCGTGGTTCAGCTCGGCGCGCACCGCGCCCAGTATCGCGTCCAGCGCCGCCAGGATGCCGACCGCCGTATAACGGGCGTACTCCTGCGGCACCGTAAAGCTGAACTGCAAGCCGATAATCAGCCCGATCACCAGCGCCAGTAAAGGCAACCACATCTATTTCGACACCGCCAGCCGCTCCGGTGCCCGCGCGTCGATCACCCGCCACGCCTGCTTATCGCCGGACAACTGCGCGACCAACGCCGCCACTTCCCGCATCTTCAGGTCCAGGTTCGTGCCGTCGCCAAAGCGGACGCGCTGCCCGGTGTCCGTGACCACGGTCACGCCCCCAGCCACCTGGTACTCCATCTGGCTAATGTGCAGCCCGCTCTCGCCGGACAGCTTCATAAACAGGCGCTGGGCCACGTCGATCACGTCCTGCCGCTCCAGCTTGTCGCCCAGGTGCAGCTTGCCGGGCTGCGTGTCCTGGTCGTAGACGACGATGTAGCCCTGCAACGTCGTGGCCTTGCTCATCACCACACCGTCGTCGCTGATCAGGTACGGCGTGCTGTCGGCCAGCACCCAGACGACATTGGGCCGGCGCTCGTCCACCCGGATCATGACCCGGTCAGGCAGCATCGTCTCGACCGTGGCGTTCTTGACGAACGGCGACTGGCGCATGCGCGCCGCCACCTGGGCCGGGTCCACCATGAAGATGTTGGTGCCCAGGATGCCGGTCAGGTGCGCCGCCTGCTCGCCGGTGATCGCCTTTGAGTTGATCACATTCACTTGCTGCACCTCGTAGTCGGGCGAAGTGGCGATGCTGATGGCAATCGCCACGATCAGGGCCAGCCCGGCCAGGTCGATGATCCGCCCCCGGCGCACGTCGTCGCGGAACAGGCCCCAGCCCACCCGCTCGGTGGCCCTGGCCTGCCGCCGGGCCGCCCGGATCTGCTCGCCCAGCGACAGCAGCGCCTGGCGCGCGGTCGGCTGCGGGGCCTCTTTAGATGCCCCTTTAGGTGCCCCTTTAGGGGCAGGCGCGGGCGGCTTCTTGCGCCGCTTGGAAGCAGCAACCGGCGCTCCCGGCGCAGCGGGCGCCGCGGGGGCACGTTTGGGTATGGCTTTGATCGTGTCGTCTGTGCTCATCGCTTATACCGGCAGGTTCTGCCCCTCGATAGTGCGATCTTCGTCGTCGTCGTCCAGTGCCGACGGCGGGCGGCGGCGGTCGGCCTGGCGGGCCAGCGCCAGTTCGATCAACCGCGCCACCAGCGCCGGATAGGAAAGCCCGCTGGCCTCCCACAGCTTCGGATACATACTGATCGCCGTGAAGCCGGGGATCGTGTTGATCTCGTTCACGAACACGGCGTTGTCGCCCCGGCGGACAAAGAAGTCCACCCGCGCCAAGCCCGCCGCATCTACCGCCTGAAACGCGGCGACCGCGAAGGCACGCACGCGCTCGCTCGCGTCAGGCGGCAGATCAGCGGGGATGATGAGATCGGAATTCTCGTCCAGATATTTGGCCCGGAAATCATAGAACTCGCGCCGGGGCCGGATCTCGCCGCAGACAGAAGCGCGCGGCTCGTCGTTGCCCAGCACGCTGCACTCGATCTCGCGGCCATCCAGCCCCTGCTCGATCACGATCCGCCGGTCGAAGCGCGCCGCGCGGTTCACCGCGCGGGCGAACTCTTCCGGTCCGTGGATCTTGCTGATGCCGACGCTCGATCCCATGTTGGCCGGCTTGGCGAACATCGGGTAGGTCAGCGCCAGTTCGGCGCGCTGCTGCACGGCAGCCGGGTCGCGCTCCCACTCATGGCGCGTCGCGGCAATATACGGCCCCACCGGCAACCCGTAGCTCTCGAACACCGCCTTCATGGCGATCTTGTCCATACCCAAGGCCGAGCCGAGCACACCGGAGCCGACATAGGGAATCCCGGCCAGTTCCAGCATCCCCTGGATAGTGCCGTCCTCGCCGAACGGGCCGTGCAGCACCGGGAAGACCACATCCACGGTGCCCAGCGCGTGCCCGGCCACTTCGACGCTGTTGCCGCCGGGGTGCGCCTGGGTCGCCAGGGCCATGCTCTCCTCCACGCTCTCGCTCTCCGCGCTGCCGCCGCGCAATTGGCGCATCGGGTCGCCCCCGCCCAGCCAGCGCCCCTCGCGGGTGATGCCCACCGGCACCACATCGTACTGCGCCGGGTCCAGCGCGCGCATCACCGAGGTGGCCGACGCCAGCGACACGGCGTGCTCCTCCGACTGCCCGCCGAACAGCACGGCCACGCGGATGCGGCGGGACGGCGTCTCCTCCGGTGCCGGTTGCTTCTTCTCTTTTTTCGTCTGGTCCTTCAAATTGTCCCCTACTAACCACTGACCACTCGTTACTCGCCGACGATTTCGATCTCCGTCTCCAACGCGATGCCGGTCTGCTCCAGAACTCGCGTGCGGGCCAGTTCCAGCAGGGCCAGCACGTCGGCGGCGGTGGCCCCGCCCAGGTTCATCATAAAGTTGGCGTGAACCGGCGAAAACTGCGCCTGGCCGTGGCGGTAGCCCTTCAGCCCCACCAGTTCGATCAACCGGCCCGCCGCGTCGCCAGGCGGATTCTTGAAGGTCGAACCCGCGCTCTTGCCCTGCGGCTGGGTGCGCTGGCGCTGCTCCAGATACTCGCGCATCCGCGCCTCGCCTTCCTCGCGCGTGCCCCGCTGGAGCAACAGTTCGGCGCGCAAGACGATCCGGCCCGGCGACATGGCCCGCGCCGCAAACGCGCCGTGCGCCTTGAACACGCTGGTCCGGTAGCCCAGCGCCAACTGCTCCACCGGCACCTCGACCACCGCGCCGTCGGTATCCAGCACCCAGATCCGGCGCAGCGTGCCGGCCATATCGCCGCCGTGCGCTCCCGCGTTACTGACCACCGCGCCGCCGATGGAGCCGGGGATGCTGTTGCCCCACTCGGCCCCACGCCAGCCCTCGGCTACCGTCACGCGCGCCAGGTGCGTGAACAGCACGCCCGCGTCGGCCTGCCAGAGCGCCGCCTGGCCCTCGGCTTCGCGCTCGGGCGGCAGCGGCTCGCCCTGCGCGTCGATCACGGTGCGCTCGACATGCCCGGCCCGGTTATGGATAACCAGCCCGCGCACGCCGCGATCCAGCGCCAGCAGGTTTGTGCCGTTGCCGATCACCAGGTAGGGCAACTCCAACTCGTGCGCGGTATGCACGGCGGCGATGAGTTGCGCCGACGATTTCACGGTCAGGAACAGGTCCGCCGGCCCGCCGATGCGTAGCGACGTATGCTTGCTGAGCGGCTCCTGCTGCAACACGCGCAACCCGGTGGCCCGCGCCAGGGCCTCGGCCTGCCAGCCGAACGGCGTTTCCGCCGCGTCGGCTGCCTGTTGCGTATCCTCAGCCGTCAGCGGCTGCTCCTGTTCCTCATTCATAACCAACCACGCCGTACTCAACTCTCTACACTCGTCGCGGCATTGCCGCTTAACAGCATCTCGCCCACTTTCCAGACATCGCCCGCGCCGAAGGTGATCAGCACGTCGCCGGGCCGCAGCAGGACCGCGGCCAGGTCGGCGGCGGCGGTCAGGTCGGGCGCGAAATGCGCCTTGCCCGGCGCCAGGGCCTCGATCCGTTCCGCCAGCAGGCGCCCGCTCATGCCCAGGGTATCGCGCTCGCGGGCCGCGTAGATCTCACAAATAATCGCCACATCCGCCGCCTGCAACGCCTCGGCGAACTCGCCCAGGAAGCTGCGCGTGCGCGTGTACGTATGTGGCTGGAAGACGACCACCAGCCGCCGGCCCGGCAGATGGTGGCGCGCCGCCGCAATATTGGCCGCGATCTCGGTCGGGTGATGCGCGTAATCGTCCACCACCAGCACGCCGTCGACCGTGCCCTTGACCTGGAAGCGCCGCCAGGTGCCGTGGAAGCGGCCCAGCGCGGCGGCGGCAGCCGGTGGCGCCACGCCCAGCGCGGTGGCGGCGCCCAGCGCGGCCAGCGCGTTCAACACGTTGTGCCGGCCCGGCAGCAGCAGGCTGACCGTGGTCGGGTGCCCGCCTTCGCGCACGACCTCGAAATCGGTGCCGCCGTTGTCGTTGAGCCGCTCGTTGGCCGCCTGCCAGGTGCAATCCGCGCCCGTGCCGTAGAGCAGGTAGCGCACCGACGCATCCCCGGCGCCGGGCGTCGCCTGCAAATCGTCGTAGAGCCGGCGCGCGCCCGGCGCGTCGCCACAGAGCAGCAGCGTGCCGCCGGGCCGCACGTTGGCGGCGAAACGGCGGAAGGCATCCTGGATCGCGGTCAGGTCCGGGTAGAAGTCGAGATGATCGGCCTCGATGTTCGTGATCACCCCCACTTGTGGGCGCAACTGCCAGAACGAGGCATCGTACTCGTCGGCCTCGGCCACCAGTTCGGCGCCGCCGCCCCAATGGCCGCCCGTGCCCAGGTCGCTCATCACCCCGCCCACCAGGAAGGCCGGGTCGCGCCCCGCCTCGCGCAAGATCCAGGCGACCATCGCCGTAGTGGTCGTCTTGCCGTGCGTGCCCGCGACGGCGACGCCCACCCGCTCGTCCATCAACGTGCCCAGCACCACCGCCCGCTTGACCACCGGCGTGCCCGCCGCCCGCGCCGCCTGGAGTTCGGGGTTATCAGCAGGCACCGCCGCGCTGATAACCACCTGATCGGCCTCGGCCAGGCCGGGATTATCAGCCCGGTGGCCCACGCTCACCGTCGCGCCCCGTGCGCGCAAGCCCTCCAGCGCGACCGAGTCGCGCTGGTCGGACCCGCTCACCGTGTCGCCGCGGTCGAGCAGGGCGTGGGCCAGCACACTCATGCCGGCGCCGCCGATGCCGATAAAATGCCAGTGAGCCATCGTCTTAGATCACCGTCCGTACAACGCGCCAGATCGTGTAACCAATCAGCAACACCAGGAACAGCGCGATCGCCAGCGTGCCCAGACTTGCCCAGTCAAACGTCGGCGCGCCTCCCACCCCGACGCTGACCGTCGGGATGTTGAGCGTGAAGCCTCTCGCCAGCGGGTCGTTGCCGCCGTTCGCGGCGACATACTGCTGGTAATAGTTGGTGATCTCGCTCAGGGCCAGGATCGTGCCCAGCCCGCCGAAGATCGCCCCCATGATCTTGCCCAGCAGCCCGATGGCGATGCCGTTGCCCAGTTTCCGCGCGATCCAGTAGGCGAACAGCACCAGCAACAGGAAAAACACGGCAATCGCCAGCGGCAGCACGTTGTCGGGGATGGCGATGCTCGGCGCCGAGACGGCGTTCTCGTCACGCCCCGTGGCGATGGCAAAGAACTGCGCGCCCACTGAGAACACTTTGTTGATCAGCAGCGCCAGCTTTGGCCCGATCTTGGAGGCGACGATCGTGGAAAAGAACACGCCGACCGTCCAGATCGCCATGTACTTCCACCCGATCATAAACCCCAGCAGGGCCGTCGCCACCACAAAGGCCGCTTCGACGATTCCCCAGTCGAGACTAATATTCATATGCCTGCCTCCTCAGGAGTTCCAGCCCGGCGCCGCGAGGCGTCCGGCCGTCATCCGTAACGGCATCGTCCCTATAAGTCCCTATCGATCCGGTCCCGCGCGGGCGGGCGCCACACATGGCGCGCTGCCCTCGTGGCCGGCATGGCGCGCACCCGCGACCGCCGGACCCGGCCCAGGCGCTCGGTCAGGTGCAACCGCTCGCGCCAGGGGCGCTTCTCCAGCGTGAGCAACGGCCCGCCGGTCGGGCTGCCCGCTGCGCTCCGCCGCGTCGCTAATTGGTAGCGGGAGATATTCAGCAGCAGCCCCACCCCGGCCAGGGTCACGGTCAGCGAGGTGCCGCCATAGCTGATTAAAGGCAGCGGGATGCCGGTGAACGGAATCGCGCCCGACACCGAGCCGATATTGATCAGGGCCTGCACCCCGATCCAGGCGATGATCCCGGAGGCCAGCAGCGTGCCGTAGCTGTCGCGGGCGCGCAGGGCCACGCGCGTGCCCCGCCAGATGAACAGCGCGAACAGCGCCAGCAGCACCATCCCGCCGATAAAGCCCCACTCCTGGCCCAGCACGGCGAAGATGCTGTCGGTGAACTGTTCGGGCAGCCAGCCGAACTTTTGCCGCCCGGCCCCCAGCCCCTGCCCGAAGATGCCGCCCGATCCCAGCGCCAGCCGCGCCTGGCCGATATGATAGCCCGCGCCCAGCGGATCGCTGTCCGGGTCGAGAAAGGCGCTCAGCCGGGTGTTGCGGTACGAGGCCGTGAACATCAGCAGGTAAAAGACGAACCCGCCCATGACCATGCTCGCCAGGAAATGGATCAGGTGCGCCCCGGCGATGAAGAAGATCGTGACGCCGATGGCGACCAGCACCATCGTCGTGCCCATGTCCGGCTGGCGCATGACCAGGAAGGCGATAATACCCATGACCATGCCGAAGGGGATCAGCCCGTAGGTCAGGTCGCGCACCTTCTGGCCTTTTTGCGAGAGCCAATCGGAGACATAGAGCACCAGCACCAGCTTGCATATTTCGCTCGGCTGTAGCGAAAAGCCGATCTGCAACCAGCGATGCGCCCCGTTGATCTCCGGGCGGATCGCCTCCGGCCCGAACAGGACCAGCAGCAACATCAACAGGGTCACGCCCATGGCCGGCACCGAGATCCGCCGCCAGAAGGGATAGGGCACCACGGTGAACACGACCAGCAACACGAACCCGGTGAGCATGCTCTGGATGTGCTTGAGCGCCCAGTACGCCGGATTATTGTCCGCGTTGGTCGAGGTGAGCGCGTCGGCATAAGACGCCGAGTAGACCATGATCAGGCCCATCAGGCACAGCCCGATCACCGCGGCCAGGATCCAGTAGTCGGGGCGCCGATTCAGGTTGGTGTCGATGGCCCGCGGCCGGTTAGTGGCGGTGGTGGACGACGCTATGGCGCTCATGCTGTACCTCCCGCGGCCACCTGATCGGCCGCCAGCGTCCCGACGATGCGCCGGAACTGCGCGCCGCGGTCAAACTCGTTGGCGAACATGCCGAACGAGGCGCAGCCCGGCGAGAGCAACACGGCATCGCCGGGCCGGGCCGCGGCCTGGGCGGCGCGAATCGCCCGCTCGAAATGGTCCTCGCGGGCCAGAATTGGCGCCCCCGCCTGCTCCAGGGCCGCCTGCAAGGCCGGGGTGGCTGTGCCTTCCAGCAGCACCACGCCCCGGCAGCGCGCCGCAACGGCGGGCGCCATCGCGCTGAAATCGGAGCGCTTATCCGCGCCCCCGGCGATCAGGATGATCGGCTCGCGCAATGCATCCAGGGCGGCCAGCGTGGCCGCCGGGGTCGTTGCTGTCGTATCGTTGTAGAAGCGCACGCCGCCCACCGTGGCGACCAGTTCCAGCCGGTCGGGCACGCCGTGGAAGCTCCGCAGGCTCTCCCGCACGGCCGCGACCGGCACCCCGGCTAGCAAGGCCAGTTGCGCCGCGCAACCGGCGTTTAACTGGTTATGCGCGCCGGGTACGGGGATCTCCGCTGTTTCGACCAGTACCGTGCGCGCCCCTTCCGCCGGGTACCAGACCAACTCCGCGCCTTCCAGGTAGACGCCCGGCCCCCACTCCGCCGCCCGCGCCGTGACCCCGCCGAACCAGGCGACCTGGCCGGGCGCGCGCCCGGCAAAGGCGCGGACGCGGCTGTCGTCCGCGTTAAGCACGCCCCAATCGTCTGCGTGTTGGTGGCGCAGGATAGCAAACTTGGCCTCGGCATAGTCGTCCATGTCGCGGTAGCGGTTCAGGTGGTCGGGCGACAGGTTGGTGATCGCGGCCAGCGGCGGACTCCACCCGGCTTCGTCGGTGCCTTCCAACTGCCAGCTCGACATCTCCAGCACCACGCGGCTCTCCGGGCGGATGCGCGGCAACTGCTCCAGCGCCGACACGCGCAGGTTGCCCGCCAGCACCGCGTCGGGATAGGCCCGGCGCACCATCTCCCAGGTCCAGGTGGCCGTGGTCGTCTTGCCCTTCGTGCCGGTCACGCCGATGATCGGCGCCGGGCAGAGCGCAGCAAACAGGCTCAACTCCATCAGCACGGGCTTGCCCAACCGGCGGGCCAGGGCCAGCCAGGGCGACTCGCGCGGCACCGCCGGGTTGCGCACCACCAGGTCGGCCCAGGCGAAATCTTCCTCGCGGTGCTCGCCCAGAGTGGTCGTGATCGGCAGCCCGTCCAGCGCGGCCAGACTGCTCTGTAGCGCGGCGGCGTCCTTCATGTCGGTCACGCGCACCGTGGCGCCCTGCTCCACCATGAAGCGCGCCACGCCCAGCCCGCCGCCATGCACGCCCAGCCCCAGCACCAGTATTCGTTTGCCGCGTAAGTCGATCATAGTCGTCAGTTATCAGCCGTCAGGTACGAGTGGTCAGTGGTCAGTACGAGAGCGATCTACTCATACACACTCAGCACTTATCCTAACTTCTCACTCGTCGCTACTCAGCACTCAGCACTCAGCACTCGCCTTGCTCAGGACTTCGCTTTCCGCTCCGAGACTTCCGTCAGCCGGGTGAGTTCTTCGAGCAGCCCTTCCTTCACCGCGCCGGCCTGCGGCGCCGCCACGTGCAGCCCCTCGAACACCTGGCCGAGCGGCACCGGCTTCACCGCTGCCTCGTTCAGCAGGTCGGTCCACGGGTCGTGATTCACGGTCTTCGTCTCTTTGCGTTTCATCGGTCCCTCCGGCGTCCTAACGACACTTCAAGAGCAGCGGGCCGCAGGCCAACTCCGCCCCACCTACCCCAACACAAATACTCCGCACTACTCTCTACTCACCATGCATCAACTCAAATACTCGTCCTACTGACCACTGACCACTGACCACTCGCCGTACTCAGCACTCAGCACTCAGCACTCAGTACTCAGCACTACGCCAGCGCCAGCGCCACGCCCAACATACCGCCCAGCATACTGATCAACCAGAAGCGCATCGCCACCTGGGTTTCGGACCAGCCGAGCAACTCAAAGTGGTGATGCAGCGGCGCCATCTTGAACAGGCGCCGGCCCCCGGTCAGCTTGAAATAGATCACCTGCAACATGGACGACGCCGAGATGGCGACGAACATGATGCCGACCACCGGCAGCACCAACCACTGTCCGGTCATGAACGCGCAGACGGCCAGCAGCGCTCCCAGCGCCAGCGAC